>CAXSEB010000065.1:1523-6479 GCA_964235805.1 uncultured Chitinophagaceae bacterium
TACTCTAAAGGCTTGCCGGTTATTAACTTTGCGCTAATATTTTCAGCCATTTCTATTTGCGGATCATTGGCAGCGGTACGATATGATTGCTGAACTGCAGCGTATATTAACAACATAACGATTGTTATCACTGCACCTAACATGAAATAGTTTAGAAAAGACGGTAGTTTCATAATTGATATTTAATATGTGAAAGTGCTTTGTTTTTCAAAGTAATAATATAAAAAAATTTATTTCATTGACTTAATCATTTCTTCCAAAGCAGCTAAGTGTTGCTTAAATGCTTTTTCGCCTGCTCTTGCGACAGTATACGTTGTGTTTGTTTTTCTGCCAATAAAGCCTTTAGTCACTTTAATATACCCGTTTTCTTCAAGTGCTTTTACGTGTGAAGCAAGATTTCCGTCTGTTACGTTTATAAGCTGTTTCAAATCATTAAAGTTTATCTTGTCATTCACCATAAGTGTGCTCATTATACCGAGTCTAACACGGCTGTCAAAGGTTTTATTAAGATTCTGTATGGGGTTCATATGTTAATCAGCGGATGCAATATTATTAGATTTATATTCATATTTAAACCACATTAATAGGCCATATATTATGTGTAACACACCGAACCCTGCTGCCCAGAAAAATAGTTCATAACCAATCATCCATAAACTAACACATCCAAGTAGCATTTGTCCATAAGCAAGATATTTTACTTCGCCTAGTGTGTAATTACTGGCGCTAAATAATGCAAGACCATAGAATACAAGACAGCCTGCAGAAAGTAACTTGTACTCACCTAGTTGCGTGCATCTCAATAAGAATAACCCGCCAATTAATAAAGGAATAGAAATATTCCATAAAAGCCTGTAAGTAGTTTTGCCCCATAACGGGATTCTGCTTTTTTTGCTTCTTAAATAAGTAAATAAAAATGAAGTGACAAAAGCACTAATAAAAGTGAGCAGTGCAATTATAAGCAGATCTCTTGTTAAGGAGTTTAAATAGGGCTTCAAAAGATAATGGCCACCGTGCTGTGAACTAAATATCTTTTGTTCTACATTATATGAAGTCAATTTATTTTGTGCAAACCATGCTCCGGCAAGGGCACAAATTCCGGCAGATATCCCGCTTAAGCCGCTAAGGCTTATAAACCTGCTGCTGCGCTCCATCATTTTTTTTATGTGCCGCAGGTCATTTGTAGGCTGGTTACTTGTACTCATAAAGTGCTTTGAAACGCAAAGTATGCGTTTCCTTGCAAACCGGCAAGAAAAGTTATGTAGCAGAGTTTAATACTGATATAATTGTGTTGCATGCATCGGTGATTTCTTCTGACGAAATAGTTAACGGCGGTACTATACGCATGCACTGAGGTGCAAATAAGAACCAATCAGTAAAAACGCCCATGCTGATCATAGTGTTTATAAGGTTTCTGTTTTCTTCATCACTTTCAAACTCCACTGCAATCATTAATCCCCTGCTTTTTATTCTTTTAATTTTCGGATGAATTAACTGATTTATAAATAAGGCCTCTTTTTCTCTTACCAAAGAGATTAAATTATCATTCAGAAGCACCTGCATTGCAGCAAAGCCAGCAGCACAGCATACAGGATGGCCGCCAAATGTGTTTATATGACCAAGCGCCGGGTTATTAGTAAAAGAATCCATTACTTTTTTATCAGAGATAAAAGCTCCTAACGGCATACCGCCACCCAAAGCTTTACCAAGCAATAATATATCAGGCACAATGTGGAACTGTTCAAATGCCCAAAGTGTTCCGTTCCGTCCAAAGCCACATTGAATTTCATCAAGTACTAATAATGTCCCTGTTATAGTACATCTATTACGTAATGCTCTTAACCAATTATTTTCAGGAACAATAACACCGGCTTCTGCCTGTATAGTTTCTGCAATTACACACGCAGTTTGTTCGGTAATAAATTCAAGATCTTTAAATGAGTTAAAGGTTAAATGCAACACATCTGGTAAAAGAGGACGAAAAGCATTTCGCCAATATTCATTACCAATAATACTTAAAGAACCTTGCGTACTGCCATGATAAGAATTTTTGAATGCGATTATCTGCGTTCTTCCTGTGTAGCGCTTCGCAAGCTTCATTGCACCTTCTGTAGCTTCCGTGCCGGAAGCTGTGAAGAAAACAGAATTTAAAGTTTCAGGTAAGTTGTTAGTAAGCAATTGTGCATACGCGGTTTGCGGCGATTGAACCACTTCGCCATATACCATAACATGCATATAATTATCTAGCTGCTTTTTTATAGCTTCAATTACTTTAGAATGGCGATGCCCTACATTACAAACACTAATTCCACCTATTAAGTCAATGTATTCCTTTCCATCAGCACCCCACATTTTACAACCTTCTGCTTTTACAATTTCGAGGCTTAGCGGTGATGACGATGTTTGACCTAAGTGTGTAAGAAAGATTTGACGATTGGTCATAACGAATTGATAATTGACAATTGAAAGTTGATAATGGAGAAGAATCGGTAACGTTTAATTATTTGGATAGATTTTTTGCAATCAAAATCATCAATTGAGTTCAAAAGAATATAAGCAAATTATAAGTCACGGCTGATACCATAATTCCTCCATTTTTCAATAACCAATTTCATATCTTCCGGCAATTCGCTCTCAAAGTTTACCTGCAATCCTGTTGAAGGATGTATAAAGCCTAATTGCTGTGCATGCAAAGCCTGGCGGTGACAAATGCTGAAGCAATTGTCAACAAACTGTTTATATTTATTAAAAACCGTTCCTTTTACAATTTTGTCACCGCCATAAGTATCATCGTTAAATAGGGGATGGCCTACATGTTGCATGTGCACACGAATCTGATGTGTTCTCCCGGTTTCAAGCCTGCATTCAATAAGGGTTACATAATTAAATCTTTCCAAAACTTTATAATGAGTAATAGCTTCTTTTCCGTACTCTCCATCGGGATAGGCAGTAAATACTTTTCTAAATCTTTGGTGGCGGCCAACATTGGCAGTGATTGTTCCCTCATCAGTTTCAAAATCACCCCATACCAGGGCTACATAACGCCGGTGCACTGTATGATCAAAAAATTGCCTTGCCAGGCTGGTCATGGCTTTCGCATTTTTTGCCATTACCAACAAGCCTGTGGTATTTTTATCTATCCTGTGAACTAATCCCGACCTGGCAAGAGTTGTTTCCCTGAGGCCAATGTTTTGTTGTTGCAAATGCCAGGCAACTCCATTAATTAAGGTACCAGTTTTATTTCCGCTTCCCGGGTGTACAACCATGCCGGCCGGCTTATTAATCAATAAAATATCTTCATCTTCATAAACAATGTTTAAAGGAATGTTTTCAGAAAGTATTTCTGAGCTTTCGGGAGTGCGGCTTTCATAAACTATTATCTTATCAAAGGCTTTTACTTTATAATTTGATTTTACAGGCTTATCATTTATCAAAACTCTTTCTGCTTCAATTGCCTGTTGAATTTTATTTCTTGTTGCTCCATCAATGCGGTTCATTAAAAATTTATCTATGCGATAAGGTTCCTGTCCTTTATCAGTAACAATAGTTAGTCGCTCAAACAACTCCTCACCTTCACTTAACTCTTCGTCTAAATTTTCATCCGGCATATTCAAAATTAAAATTTCAAAATGCAAAAAGCCTTTTTACTTTTTACCTTTGTGATGAAATGGAAAAACAGCAACCTGTTTATTTTGAAGATCTTGGGATTATAGATTATAAAAGTGCCTGGGATTACCAGGAACAATTAGTACAACAGAATGTTTCTATTAAAGCTAAGTTGAGGGAACAGTCAATAGTCAATGGTCATTTGTCAATAAACAAGCAACTATCAACTATCAACTGTCAATTATCAACTCAAGAACAGCTATCAACTACTAATTACCTGCTTTTTTGCGAGCATACCCCCGTTTATACTCTTGGCAAAAGCGGAAATATCACCAACGTTCTGTTAAGTGAAGAACAAATGAATGAAAAAGAAATTGAATTTTTTAGAACCAATAGGGGAGGAGATATCACCTTTCACGGGTTGGAGCAAATTGTTGGTTATCCCATATTAGATCTTGAAAAATTTTATACAGATATAGGAAGATATTTGAGAGAACTTGAAGAGGTGATTATTTTAACGCTCGCGGACTATGATATTAAAGGAGAAAGAAGTAAAGGTGAAACAGGAGTGTGGATAGAACCTGGTATTGGTGCAAAATCAAGAAAGATTTGTGCCATGGGAATAAGATGCAGCCGATGGATAACAATGCACGGCTTTGCATTAAATGTAAATACGGATCTTGGGTTTTTTGAAAACATTATCCCATGTGGCATACAAAATAAGCAGGTAACTTCTATGGAAAAAGAACTTAAAGGCAAAGTTGATTTTGAGATAGTCAAAGAAAAATTAAAGAAGAATTTCGAAAAAATTTTTAATGCTCATATCATATAACGGCAGGAATAAACTTGCTTGTTAACAATTACAATTTAATCTTTGGCAACGTACACTTTGTACTTCTCAATTAATTTCCCATCCTGGTATAATTCAAAATTAAAAAGCCCTGCATGAGAAAAGTTGACTCGTTCGAGCGTTAGATATGGCTCGGTAATCTTATTAATTTCAAAGACCGGTATGCCATTTTCTTCAAAAAACTTTAAAGAATATTTTTTCTTTTCTGCATCCGGTAGAGAGATGATAACATTGTTATCTTTTCCTGAATAAACACGCGGCGATGGTACGAACCAGGTAAGCACATTGGATTTCTGCAAATCTTTCAATGATGGCATCACAGATAATGTGTCTCTTAATGGCCGGTAAGATTTTGTAAATATGTACATGCCACCCTCGAACGAAAGAAAAACCCGGTAGAACATTTGAGTTGAAAAAGGCTTTGCATCAACAAAACCATTTCTTTTATTTTTCACATCAAGGATAGATCCAATGGTAGTAAAGTTTTTGGTACTGTCGTA
>CAXSEB010000065.1:6489-9830 GCA_964235805.1 uncultured Chitinophagaceae bacterium
ATAGTAGTTAGGGATGTGTAAGGATTGGTCCAGCTTATTATTACATTATTACTGATATTATTAACTGAAAGTTTAGGAAGTGTATCCTGGGCAAACAATATTTTTTTACTACAAATACACAGCACTAAAAGCAAAATGAATTTATGCATAAAGCCAACCCGGTTGAACAAATTTTTTGTGCGCAAAGATAAGTGTGTTGTAACAAATTAGTACTTCAGCAAGCCCGGCATTAACGAAGCATTTCCCTGTAAACCGCCTGTATGCAAACAAAGGATCCGGCTGTTCTCTTCAAAAAAGTTTTGATTCAGCATATCAGTAATACCAAACATCATTTTTGCTGTATACACAAAGTCAAGCGGAATAAAACATTTCTCATAGAATGTATTCATAAAGCGGATAAGTTCATTTGATTTTTTTGCATAGCCGCCAAAGTGATATCGTTTAATTATGCAATAATTTGGAGGCAGCGTTTTATTTAATAAAAAGCTCAAGCGTTCCTCGCTATCAATTTCTTTTAAGGCACTAAACCCGATTACTTGTTGATGTGGAAGCGCCGATTGCATTAAGCCGGCTAATGTTGTAGCTGTGCCAACTGAACAGCAGATGTGAGTATAACTGCTGTCAATAAACTTACTGATTTCAGAAGCTCCTCTTACCCCTTCACTGCCAAAGCCGCCTTCAGGTATCAAAATGTGATCAGCAAATTTTGTGTGCAATTCTTCAGTGAAAGATTGCACATCTTTCTGGTTGTAAGCGTTTCTGCTGATAAATTCGAGATGCATATTTTGTTGTAAGCAGTAGGATAAAGTTGGTGATAACATTAAGGGCTTTTCTCCACGTACAACGCCAATACAACGCAAATTGTATTGTTTGCAAGCACAAGCCGTGGCTGCCAAATGGTTAGAATAGGAACCGCCGAACGTAATTATTTTCAAGTTTAAGTTGCTTGCTTTTTTTAGAAAATAATACAGCTTAAACATTTTGTTGCCAGATATTACAGGGTCAATTTCATCAAGCCTCAACATTGAGAGAGTAATATTTCTGCTTAACCAAACGTCATCATTTATAAGGCTTGTGGTTATTTTTAAGTCATTTAAGTTCAACATTTATACTTTATAAAAAAGCTGTAGCTTAATATTTTATCTAATTTCGCACCTGAAAAAAAATACAAAACAAAAACTAAATTTACAGTTAATGCAACCAACTCTTTTGATATTAGCAGCAGGCATGGCTAGCCGTTATGGCAGTATGAAACAGATTGAAGGTTTTGGGCCGGAAGGCGAAACCATAATGGATTACTCAATATACGATGCGATACGGGCAGGCTTTGACAAGGTTGTATTTATCATACGTAAAGAATTTGCGGAAGACTTTAAAAAGATTTTTGAATTGAAGTTAAAAGGCAAAATTGAAACGGCTTATGCATTTCAGGATCTTGATGATAATACAGAGGGGTTTACCATCCCTGTTGAAAGAAAAAAGCCTTGGGGAACTGCGCACGCTGTGTTAAGTGCAATGGATAATGTTAACGAGCCATTTGCAGTAATAAATGCAGATGATTTTTACGGGCGTGATGCGTTTGAAACCGCAGCAAAATTTTTAACGCAACAGGTAAACCCTAAAACCTACAGCCTTATCGGTTATGAGTTGCCAAAAACATTGTCAGAGAATGGCACTGTTAGTAGAGGTGTATGCGATGTTGATGCAAACGAAAACTTGGTAAGCATTACAGAAAGAACAAAAATATACCGTGAAGGTGATAATATTGTTTATGAAGATGAACAAGGAAAACATGAAGTTTCGCCGACTTCAAAGGTGAGCATGAATTTTTGGTGCTTTGATTTTTCTGTATTCGCCTACATTAAAGATTTGTTTCAGCAATTTTTAAAAGACAATATCAATAACCCGAAAGCGGAATTTTTTATACCAATAGTTGGTGACGCTTTTATAAAAGATAAAGGAGGAAGTATAAAAGTTTTGCCTACATCATCCCAATGGTTTGGCGTTACTTATAAAGAAGATGCACCGGGCGTAAAACAAAGTATTCACAACTTAATTGAAGCAGGCGAATACCCCGAATCTTTGTGGAAAGATTAGTGTTACTACTAAATTAATGTGGCTCATGAAGTTCCAAAGGTGTGCCTCTTTTTTTGCGCATCCACATGTTCAGCATCTCAACTCCAAATGAAAAGCCCATAGCAAAATATACATAGTTTTTTAAATGAAGATCGTGGGCTTTCTCAGCATCCCAACCTTCAATAAGTAATATAACTCCTATCATTACTAAAAAAGATAAGGCCAGCATTTTTAAAGTGGGATGTTTATGAATAAAATCGCTTATACGCTGCGAAAAAATAAACATTATTATCATCGCAATTATTACTGCAGCAATCATTACCTCTATACGCCTTGCCATGCCTACAGCAGTAATAATGCTATCGAATGAAAAAACCATGTCTATGAGAATGATTTGTGTAATTACGGCACTAAATTTATCCGGAGCACGCTTTTCCAGGCCTGCGGTATTCAAATCTTCTCCTTCCAGTTTTTCGTGAATTTCTTTAACTGTTTTATACAGTAAAAAAAATCCACCGCCAATCATTATGAGGCTTCTTAAATTGAATCCTTTTCCAAATATGCTAAAAAGTTCTTTATTACCATTAGTTACCAGCCAGCCCAAAGCTACCAGCAGCCCACTTCTTACAATTATTCCTGCAATCATCCATATCCTCCTGGCTTTTAATTGATTCACTTTATCTAAGCGGCCCATAATTATGCTTACAAAAATTACATTGTCAATTCCCAAAACTATTTCCAGCAGTGCCAAAGTAAATAAGCTAACAACATTCTCACCTGTAAATAACGACTCCATATTTATATTTTTTGTATTAGGTCACGGCAAATGTTTTTTACAATTGCAGGTCCTTCATAAATAAATCCTGTCCATACCTGCAACAATATTGCGCCTGCGTTTAGTTTGTTACTTGCATCTTCTCCGTTAAATATTCCTCCGCTTCCGATAATTGCGATGTCACTCGTTTTACCCTTGATGTATTTGATAATATCGGTGGAAATACTACTTAAGGGTTTTCCACTTACACCACCGGTACCTATATTTTGTAGTACTACAAATTGTCTCTCAGGATAGTTGTGTTGGCAACTACGATGCCGTTTAGCGCCGTTTCTACACAAAGTTCAATCAAATCATCAAGCTCGTGTTTGGTAAGATCAGGAGAAATTTTCACCAATAATGGTTTGCGATAGTTTCTTTGTTGATTTATAGATTGAAGGTTCGATAATATTTTTTTTAAATGGTCTTTTTGTTGCAGTTCTCTTAAGCC
>CAXSEB010000066.1:0-2511 GCA_964235805.1 uncultured Chitinophagaceae bacterium
CAATCTACTTCTTATCGGCTAATTCTTTCCAGTCTTTTTCATTTACCGTAACTCCGAATTTTTTAGAGGCTTTTTTAATGTTTTCAAAAGCCTCCTCACGTTCTTCGTCAGTTACATTTTTTACCTGGTTAAACCTGGCCATTGCATTGCGAACATGAGATGCGTCTGCAAGCGGCTCTTTTCGTTGTTTTGGAAACGCAAAATCTTTATCAGCAAGTTTGTCTTTTGCGGCGCTACCAGGTTTAGTATTTTCTGTCTTGTTTTTCTTTGTCGTTTTTGCAGGCATTTACTATGTTTATGGCTTGGCATTCTATATCATATTTCATGCCGCCCATCTTTATAAAACACAGGCAGCATCTTTATAAGAGGAATGAAAATGAATATATCTTGTTTGTATTAAAAGCTCTTATCATCTGCCGAAGGCCCATATATAGATGGAACGGCAATATCATTTAAACGCATATAAACGGTAAGCTGGCCACGGTGATGTACCCAATGATTGATAGTAGTGCCTATGTCCTGCATTTTAGGTGAAGTGTACATTATTTTGCCATTTGCTTTTAATGTAAACGGCTTTTGCAATTCATCGTCAGATGTGTTCTCTAACGCTGCTTTTGCTCCAGCCACATTTTCATCAAGATGGCTTACCAATTCCGCGGTTGTCTTCGGCTCAAAATGGGGGAAAGTAACAAAATCTATTTCACCCGTTTCTACCATATATTTAATCCATAAAGGTATTTCCGCTACCAGCAAAGCCAGGTAACCCATTTTCATACTCTTAGGATGAGGCTTGTATTCAAATAATGTTTCTGGTATGCGCTCCAGGCATTTCTTTGATGCCGCAGCTTCACTTTCCATTTCTTTACAAAAGGCCATTGCAAAAGTGTTGTTCATAAAGTAGTTTTATTAATACACCGGAAAGTTAAGAAAGCAATTCAAAATTGTAAGCATTGATGTAGCTTCTTATTCTCTGTTCATAGAATCAAAACAGTTAAGTATTTATTCAAAAGTAAATCATTTAGCACTGCTAATGAGTACCCGTAGAATCAGATGCAGCTCCCTTATTGATCAACTCCATAAACTGGTTAAGTTTGGGTGTGATGATGATCTCTGTACGCCTGTTACCTACTTTGCCTTCAGGCGTATCATTGCTGGCAATAGGGTTGTATTCGCCACGGCCGCCGGCTGTAAGGCGTTTCGGATCTACACTGTAATTATTTTGCAGAGATTGTACAACTGACGATGCCCTCAGTGCACTCAAGTCCCAGTTGTTGCGAATATTAGGCTTTGCAATAGGCACATTATCAGTATTACCTTCCACTAATACATCGTAATCTTTATAGTCTGTTATAATTTTTGCAATCTTCGATAATGTAGCTCCTGCCTTATCAGATATTTCATAACTGCCCGACTTATAAAGCATATTATCTGACAGCGAAATATATACTACACCTTTAAGAACCTTCACATCTACATCCTGCATTTCATCTTTGCTAAGCGATCTTGTGAGGTTATTGGTAAGCACCATATTAAGTGAATCGCTTTTATTTTTGGAAGCTATCAGCTCCTGTATATATTTATTGGACGAATTGATCTCATCCGCAAGTTTGGAAATATTTACATTGCCCTGGCTGGCAGATGTAAGACACTTATCCAGCGCAGCCTGTAGTGATCTTGCATGTTCACGTTCTGTATTTATTCGTTCCTGCAATCCTGAAAGCTGCACAGTGGCTCTGTCTAAATTGTTTTTACATTGCTCGCCCTCGCGGGTAAGCTGGCTGTTTGTGTCTTGTAGTTTGTTATAATTTGCCTGCAGCGAATCAAACTTTTTTGTACTTACACAACCTGTAATACATGCCAATGCTGTAACAACAGTAATTAAATTAAAATTGATTTTCACGTTTTTAGATTTTGGAGTTGATGATATAATTCTTCAGTAAATTTTTGCCAAGATATTGAATTTGGAATAAACCTGTTCAGGCTCTGATTAAAGAAAAAAATTAATGTAGAATAATGGTTTACGTTTACAGCGAGGCTAAAGGTTATTTGTAATGAGGTTTGTAAATAATAGTATTCTAGTTACATTGTACCATATTGCCTGTTAATAAAACGGCTGAAGAAAGAGAGAGTTTTCAATCTTAGAATTGGTGGAACGACATTGATACAAATTCCAGCACCACCGGTAAAGCTGCTCGCCAGTAAGTCCAGTTATGTCCTCCATCTCTAACACGAAATTCGTGTGGTATTTCCTTTTTACGCATTGCAATATGAGCAAGGCAATTACCTTCATATAAGAAATCATCGTCGCCACAATCAATATACCATCGAACAGATTTCTTTGAACTATCAGGCATATTATTTATAAGTTCAAGAACACTTTGCCGTTTGTAATAAGCCGCAATGGCTGTATCAGAAACATTAATCTGATTATCTCTTTTTACCCTTGCCCTTGCACTATCTATATTTATAGGGCCGGTTCCGGCACTTAACGGGCACGCCGCAGAAAACAAC
>CAXSEB010000066.1:2521-9775 GCA_964235805.1 uncultured Chitinophagaceae bacterium
CAATTCAGGATGGTGCAGGGCATAAGTAAAAGTTCCATCACCACCCATTGATAAGCCAGAGACTGCCCTGTAATGCTTATCGGCTTTAATACGATATGTTTTTTCGATGTAGGGCATAAACTCCTGGAAGAAGAAATCCTCGTACCGCCACGTATTGGTTGCATCGTTTGAATAACCTCTGTGGCCGGTATTTGCATCAGGCATAACTATTATCATAGGTGTTGCAGTTCCTTCAATTATGGCTTTATCTGTTAGGTTTTGCACTTCACCAAATTGCACCCAACCAGTTTGATCATCGCCGCCGCCATGCAATAAGTATAAAACAGGATAACTTCTTTGTGAAGTTTCATATCCCGGTGGAAGATAGATTGCATACTTCCTCTCCATGTTTAATATTTTACTTTTCAATGAAAGATTATCAAACACTTTTCCCGTTTGAGATAAAAGCACAGATGAGATTAGTAAACTCAATAAAAGCATTGGTACTTTTTTCATAACAAAATGTTCTTAAATTGAATAAAAATAACTGCAATATAAACTTTGGAATTGCGATTGCAAACAAACTTAGTTATATCTTAAACCGATCTTTCAAATCAGCCTGATCATCGATGTCTTTTGACGAGAACTGATGACTGCACGAGTCAGACTTGCAAGAGAGAGTACCAATATACTGTATGACACCAAGTGATGATTACTACATGGAGCAAGCCTTAAAAGAAGCCATAAAAGCTTTTGAACAAGAAGAAGTTCCTATAGGCGCCGTAATCGTAATGCACGATAAAATAATTGCCAGGGGTTATAACCAGGTTGAGAAATTAAATGATTCAACAGCGCATGCGGAGATTATCGCACTCACTTCAGCTTATAATTTTTTGGGATCAAAATATTTACCAGATGCATCTTTATATGTTACCATCGAGCCATGCTTTATGTGTGCCGGAGCTTTATATTGGAGCAAAATAAGCAAAGTTGTTTATGGAGCAAACGATGATAAGCATGGGAGCCTTACCACCCAAAAGCAAATCTGTTCTGAAAGGCAAAAGCAAATACAAATTTTTCATCCTAAGACAGAAATTATCAGTGGCGTTCTAAACCAGGAATGTATGCAGCTAATGAAAAAGTTTTTTAAAGCAAGAAGGTAATTGTTTGCGTGATAAGGAAATATTAGAAGCTATAAAGCTTTTTGTAATATTTACGATTTAAATTGCAGTGAATAAATTTAACCAATAAACAAATTTTATGGCATTTACAGTTCCGGCTCTGCCTTACCCGTACGAGGCATTGGAGCCACATATTGATACAGAAACAATGCGTATTCATCATGATAAGCACCACCAGGCATACGTTGATAATTTAAATAAGGCAATTGCAGGTACAGAGCATGATAATAAAAGTATTGAAGAATTGGTGAAGAATGCAGGCACAATAAGCCCGGCTGTTAGAAATAATGGCGGTGGCCATTGGAACCACAGTTTTTTTTGGGAGAGCCTTGCAGGCAATGCTGGTGGCAATCCTGATAGTAAGTTGGCTGCTGCTATTAATGAAGCCTTTGGATCGTTTGAAGAATTTAAAGAAAAATTTAATACAGCAGGCACCACACGTTTTGGAAGTGGATGGGCATGGCTTGGTGTTCAGGATGGCAAATTAGTGATCTCTTCAACGCCTAACCAGGATAATCCGTTGATGGATGTGGCAGAGGTAAAAAGTACACCGCTGTTAGGTTGCGACGTTTGGGAACATGCATACTATTTAAAGTACCAGAATAAACGCCCGGATTATTTAAAAGCGTTTTGGAATGTTGTTAATTGGAAAAAGGTAGCAGAAAGATTTTCTTAAATTCTTAAGGAAACTTAAATATGCTTGACCGCAATATCTAAGATGTTGCGGTTTTTTATTTCCTATCTATCCAACTAATCTTATCAATCCTATAAAGGTTTAGACAACTAAGGCACAGGATCGTGGCCATGGCCTCCCCATGGATGGCACCTTGCAATTCTTTTTATAGTAAGCCACAATCCCTTTAAAGCTCCATATTTTTTTAATGCTTCAATGCCATATTGCGAACAGGTGGGTGTAAACCTGCATGAAGGCCCAAGCAATGGAGAAATTATCCACTGGTAAAGTTTTATAAGATAAATAAAAGGCAGACTAAGAATGTGAAGGAGTAATTTCATCAGCAATTTTTTCTAACCTGCTTAACGAGATTTTAATTTTTTCAGATATAACTTCGTACGTGGGCAGATGACTACCGGTGTAAATAAAAAAAACTGCCATGCACTTTTTTCTTTCAATAAGCTTTTGGGTTAAAGCGATTTTTTGCAAACGGTAACCTTCTCTCATTAAGCGTTTAATCTTGTTTCTTTCAACTGCTTTCTTAAAACTCTTCTTACTTACAGCAAAACCTGTTTGCAATGTCGCATGTAATTTTTCGGAAACCAGGTATAATATTTTAAATGGAGAATTTGAAAAGGATTTCCCTTCTTTGAACAATTGCTCAATAAGCTTGCGGCTTTTCAGTCTTTCCGAGCTGGCAAATTTTAAACGTTGAATGATTGCTTGCTAATTTAATTAAGTTTACCTACTAGATCGACAAAAGAAAATAGCCCCGTAACAGGGCTATCAATACATATCTACTATGATTACTATTTTTTATCTCCATGCTCATCAGAAACAGTAAGCTTATAACGGCCTTTTGCCCTGCGGCTAGATAGCACTTTACGACCATTAGCAGTTTCCATACGCTTACGAAAGCCGTGTACACTTTTTCGACGACGCTTATGAGGTTGATAAGTTCTTTTTTTACCTGGCATTGTTTTAAATTTTCCTTACAAAAAATAAATTACTTCATCCTGAAAGGGCACCATCCCCTGCAGTTTGTGAAAGGACGGCAAAGGTAAATATTTAATTTGAAAATTATCGCCGTATTTAGTGCTCGCTTAAATTAACGTGCCTGGATGTTATTTGCCTTCCAAAAAATTCCAGCGAATGATTATCAAAGTCTTCAGTAGTGTCAGTGGTATAAAAAGTTACAGTCGATTGCTTGCTGCATTGTGCATCTATTTCTGGGTGCCGCATTAAATAATTCACTAAGCTATCAGCAACAATTTCGCCTTGTGATATTATGTTGATACCTAGAGGAGTGTATTTCTGAATCTTATTAAGTAAGAGAGGATAATGAGTACAGGCAAGCAATATCGAATCTATCTGATTTGATTTAGACAATAACTCTTTAATATCTTTCTCAATAAAATAATCAGCACCGGCAGATTTATGCTCATTGTTCTCCACTAATGGAACCCAAAGCGGACAAGCTTGCTGAAACACTTTTACTTCCGGAAACATCTTATTTATTTCTATGGCATAAGAATTAGACTGAATGGTTCCATTTGTTCCTAAAATGCCAATGTTTTTGGTTTTAGTGAAATTTGCTGCAACTTCAGCAGTAGGCCGTATAACACCCAACACTCTTTTGCTATTGTTTATTATAGTCAGATCATTTTGCTGAATTGTGCGCAAAGCCTTAGCAGAAGCCGTATTACAGGCAAGAATAATTAAAGAACATTGTTGTTGAAAGAACCAGTTTACACATTGTTTTGTATAGTTATAAACCGTTTCAAAACTTCTTGTTCCATATGGAGCCCGCGCATTATCACCCAGGTATAAAAAATCATATTGAGGTAATTTTGCAACCAGTTCCTTTAAAACTGTTAAGCCGCCATAGCCGGAATCAAAAACACCAATTGAGCCACTTGATTTCATATTGCCAAAAATAAACAAGCCATCCCTTTAGAGGATGGCTTATAATAAAATTTTTCAGGCTATTTTCTTGTGGGAGCAGTTGTTCTGGCCGGTGCCGTTGTAGTTCTACCTGCGTTACCAGCGGGTTCCCTTACTCCAAGTTTTCTTCTTACAAGTGCACCAATATCATCTGCCGGAGGCATAACTAAAAGTGCTTCCCGGGGAAATACATAAGTATAGCCGTTTTCTTTAGCAACTTCCTGTATAGCACCCTGCAATCTTTTTTGAATTGGCAATGATAATTCCTGGCGCTTCTGTTCAAAAAGATTTTGAATTCTTTGGTCTTCACCGCTTAACTCCTGCACCTTGGATTGTAAATCTTTTCTTTTTACTTCTTTCAAACTAGCCGTCATTGTTGAGGAATCTTTATAGAATTTAGCAACAGCGTCGTTCAATTCAGTTTGTTTACTTTGAGCATTCAAGTATAATGATTGCTGGTATTCATTTAACTGGGTATCTACTTTTGCCGCTTCAGGCATAAGAACAATGATCTCATCAGCGCTCAGGTAACCAATTTTTTGGGCTTGTACTTTTACTGAGCCTGATATGCCTGCAATTATAAAGGCAAGTGTAAGGAATTTTTTCATTTTTGTTTTAGTGATTTTGATTTTATATAGTGTGTTTTTTTACTTGAATAGATGCTTGCCGTAAAGCCTTTAACAGCTTATTTAACAGTCAGTTCCCGAAGCACATCATCACTTTTGTCCAATTTTGGGTCGGCAAAGATAACTGTTATTCCTTCACTTTTATCGAGTATAAAATCATAGAGTTTTGATACTGCCAGTTTTTGGACAGCGTTGTAAACTTTATCTTGTATTGGCTTTATAAGCTCCTGCCTTTTTTTAAAAATATCGCCTTCATATCCATATCTTTTTCTCTGCAGATCTTTCAATTCTTTTTCCTTGTTAAACAACTCATCTTCTCTTTTCTTCTTCAAGTCATCGCTAAGCATAACCTGCTCAGCATCGTAATCCCTGTTCATCTTATCAAGTTCAGCAGATTTTCTATCGATCTCCTGTTGCCATTGTTCACTAAATTGATCAAGCTTTTTTTGCGCCTCTTTATACTCAGGCAGTTTTTCTAAAATATATTTGGAATCAATAACAGCATAGCGTTGCCCAAATGCTGAACACAAAAGTGTAGTAAATAATAAAGTTGAGAGAAAGAACTTCTTCATTATAGTTGTTTATTTATTCAGGCTCCTGGCCAAGCATGAAGGTAAATTTTGCAGCTGATTTAAGCCCGCTTCCCTGGGTAATTCTATCAAGCCCAACACCGTAGTCGAAACCAAGCAAGCCAAACATGGGTAAGAAGAAACGCATGCCAACACCAACTGATCGGCGAAGTTTGAAAGGATTGTAATCCTGGAACTTGAACCAACCGTTAGCTGCTTCAAAAAAAGTAAGACCATAAATAGTACTGCTTGCGCTGGTACTAAATGGATAACGCAGCTCAAGCGTGTATTTATTGAAGATGGTGAAAAATTCTCTTGCACTTGATTGATCTGGGTTAATTTTAGGATCTGAGTTATCATAAACCGGGTAACCGCGGTGAGCAATTATATCATACCCAAGCAAAGCAAAATTATTACTCAAACCTGCGTCGCCTAACTGGAAGCGTTCAAATGGAGATATCTCCGTTTTAGTTGAATACCTGCCAACAAAACCATATTTAGCTGCTGCTTTTAGTACGAATTGCCTGTTCTTATCTGCACCATAAGCCTTGCCAATCGGTACAAACCATTCTGCATTAAACCGTTCTTTGTGGTATTCAACAAGTTTATATTTTGATACCGGGTTGTCATAATATGACGCTTCTCTGAATAAAGAATAAGGTGGCGTAAACTGGCCGCTTAAGCTAAAGTTTGAACCGCTTGTCGGAAAGATAGGGTTAGGTCCAGCTGAACTTCTTGCAAGAGTAATTTTTAAATTTATATTAGTTGAATTACCATTTCTTAAACCGGGAAAAATATCATAGTTCTTCAACTTATATTGTTGCAGGTTTATACCATAGATAAGTGAAAAGTAATCATCAGGCCACTTCAACTGTTTACCCAACGAAACGCCAAATCCTGTTGTTTTAATAAATGATGAATCCCCCGAACGGCTGGAATACCTGCCTGTATAAGGATCGTAAGCATTAGAATATTTTGTATCATAATAACTTACCGTAAAAGAATTTCGTTTTTTGCCACCAAGCCATGGCTCCGTAAATGAAAAATTATAAGAGCGGAATGCTTTGCCATTGCTTTGTCCACGTAAGCTCAATTTTTGGCCATCACCGGTTGGCAGCGGAGACCATGCTGTTTTGGAAAAAATCTTATTAATAGAAAAATTATTAAAAGTAACGCCTAAAGTTCCGGTTAAACCAATGCCACCGCCAAAGCCTGCTGAAAGCTCAAGCTGGTCAGAAGATTTTTCTTCAAGGCCCCAGGTAATATCTACTGTACCATTATCAGCATTTGGAACAATATTAGGATTGATCTTTTCAGGATTGAAAAAGCCTAATTGCGACAATTCCCTTTGTGTGCGAATAAGATCGGCCCGACTGAATTTTTCACCCGGTATCGTGCGAAGCTCTCTTCTTATTACATGATCTTTAGTTTTATCGTTGCCGGTAATATCTACTTTGCCTATTGTTGCCTGCGGACCTTCAACAATACGTATTTCATGATCAATGGTATCGTTATATACAGCCGTTTCAACAGGATCTATTCTAAAGAAAAGGTAACCATCATCCTGGTACAAGCTGCTTATGTCGCCACCTTCCTGCGAGGGTTGCTTACCTAACTTTCTGTTAAGGGTTTCAGCATTATAAGTAGTGCCTTTCTTAATTCCTAAAATCAGGTTTAACACAGAATCAGAATATTTTGTATTTCCTCTCCATGTAATATTGCCAAAATAATATTTTCTTCCTTCATTTAATTTTATGGCCACGTTCATATTGCCATCTGTGTTATAATACTGAGTGTCAGCAGCAATTGTAGCATCTCTAAAACCTAAGGAATTGTAATAATCCAATACCTTATCCTTATCTTCTGCATATTTTTTATCATTAAATTTAGAAGACGTAAGTAATTTAAATCTGAAATACGGATCTAATAACTCCTTTGTTTTACTACCTGATAAATAACCATTTTCTTTCAGGTATTCGTTAAAGCTCAGTTTATCATTTTTATCACTATATGGGTTTACTGTTTTGGGCGGATAAAGAGTAAAGCGGCTCATTTCCTTTGTGCCTTTCATTTGCTTTTTTAATTTGTTTCCCGGCACACTTTCATTACCAGCAAAATTAATCTCGTTAATTTTTACCTTACCTTTTTTCTCAATAGCAAAAGTTAACAAAAGCGCATTAGGCGTAGCATTATCTTTAACTTCTAAAGTAGTTACATTAATATTTCTGTAGCCTTTATCTACATAAAACTTACGGATGTTGTCAACCGCTGAGCGCTTCATG
>CAXSEB010000067.1:0-410 GCA_964235805.1 uncultured Chitinophagaceae bacterium
AAATGCAAGATTTGTACAAATCTTGCATTTACTTTTCTTGGACTCTATCTCATTGACAGGATAGGCAGGAAGACTTTACTGGTAATTGGTTCGTTTGGATATATTGTTAGTCTTGCTGCTGTGGCCTGGTGCTTTTACTCTGGTGCAAGTGCCGGTATGCTAATGTTTTTTTTATTATTATTTATAGCATCCCACGCCATCGGGCAAGGCGCAGTGATCTGGGTTTTTATATCAGAGATCTTTCCAAATAAAGTTCGGGCAATGGGTCAATCGTTTGGTGCAAGCACCCATTGGGTATTTGCGGCTTTAATAACACTAATAACACCAATAACAATAACACAAATAGCAATAGTAATAATACCACTGATGGAGAATCAACAGTACAAATTTCAGTATTACAAAACAAGACA
>CAXSEB010000067.1:420-4736 GCA_964235805.1 uncultured Chitinophagaceae bacterium
GTAACACCTGTTTTTCTTGATAAAGACAATGGTATCTTTAAAGAAAATCCCTGGCCTATTTTCGCTTTCTTTGCCTTTATGATGGTTTTGCAACTGCTCTGGGTTGTATTAAAAGTGCCCGAAACAAAAGGTGTATCGCTTGAAGATCTTGAGAAAAGATTGGTAAAGGCGATTTAATTTTAGTCACTCAAAATTGGCTGACTATCTCAAGATAGTATTATGCAATGCAAAAAGCCGGCATAATACCGGCTCTTATGTTCTGTTACCGCTAAGTTTGAAGTGTGAATTTTTAAAGTTATTTACTTAAGGCCGCCTCCTTTCCGCGGACTTCATATGGTTTAGACTTGGCACCATGATAAGAGTATTCCACGGATTCTTTTTTGCTTATCATCTTATGGTAAAAAATATTTGATGTGGCCAACACTATCAATGCAACAAATGGAAAAATGGTATCTCCTCCAAAGCCATCTACTACCCAATGAGATATTCCTGCGCAAATGAAATCGATGGCAAAACCAGCATAAGCCCACTCTTTGTATCTTGATTTAAAAAAAGGTAAAACCAGCACTAAAGATCCGGTTACTTTAAATACCGTAAGCATCACCCTGAAATAATCAGGATATCCGAGATGGCTGATTCCCTGTCGAGCAAGTTCTGTGTTTGAAGTTAAGGCAGGCATAAGGCCCTCAAGTAAAAATATAATAACAGTGGTTGTCCAGTAAATAATTTTAATCTTTTTCATGATTATCTTTTTTGTAATTGATAATGTTTATAGGCATAAAAGTACTGTTGCATTATTTATAATAAGGTATGTAATCACGGCGATCTAAGGTGCCTATTGCGTCAATCTTTATTCGCTTTAAGGGCAAAGTTCAGGTGTAAGAAAATTTGTAAATAAAAAAAGCATCTCTTACCAGAGATGCTTTAAAAAAACACAAAAACAAACCATTATTTTTTCTTATTTGCTTTGTATCTCATATCCGCTGTGCCATCTTTTTTTATTGGTCCCGTAACAGTTGTTTTTGCGCTTGCCTTATTCATTTTCATGCGCATGTCAGGTGTGCCATCTTTCTTCATTCCGGTAGCTTGTGTTTTAACCTGGGTTCTATCTGATGTTTTAGCCAGCTTTACTTTTGTTGCTGGTGATACCTTCATTTTCGAACTTTTTTTAACCGATGTTTTAGTTGTATCATTTGTAGATTTAGCTGGAGTTGTTTGTGCAAAAACAAGATTCAGGCTTGTTAAAACTAAAATTGATATGATGATGATTCTTTTCATTGTAAAAATTTTAAAGTAATGTTTAAGAAATAAAGGAGAGTATACAAGTAATTGTATCTCTTAAAAAAGTGAATTTGCCGCCCTGAGACCTAAATTAATTTTGGCGGTGGCGGGTTTATCTCGGCTATGTATTGATAAATATTTGTATCAGGAAAATTAAAAAATGGACCTGTACTTTCATAAACTGCCGGCTTAGCAAAAGCTGTGCTCTTGCTTATCTGGTACACCTGCAATTGCATGTGCCGCTGTAAATCTTTTTGATGCCTGCTTTTGCTTTCAGGAATTGCGTTTTCATACTTTAATACAACTTCAGCAACATACTCTATATAGCAATCAATGTAATTAAAATCATCGTTGCCATTAGCATTACCTGGCCTAACGTTAGGCGCATCAATGCTCATGTTTAACATTTGTAAAGCAATTATGAAGGTTATAAACTTTACCGGAATATCGTTTTTAATCAATCTCAATATGTAGTAAATCTATATAAATAAATAATTTAAGAAATGGTTTTAACGTATCCTTCCAAGACTGCTTTTAAATTGATTTAGAAACAACCAAATATCAACTGAGAAAAATAACATTTTTTAAGTAACGTTAGTTGTTTCCTGAACTTTGGTTGCCAGAAATTATCTGCAAAGTGCGGGTGTCTTTTTCTCCATTAAAAAATTTTTCTAATACCTGCCGGAATACAGGATCGGCATTATCTACGGATGAAAATAACGTCATAGAGGATTTTAATTTCAGATCATCAGGGCTACCGAATATTTTGTTTGCATCATTGCTTTTAAGTTTAAGCAATTCATTGCAGATATTATTTAACCTGTTGCTTAAAACCGGGTGCTGCAAAAATGCTTTTGCCTCGTTGATATCCTTTATAGCATAAAATTTTGAAGTTTCACTAAAGCCTAAACCCAGTATTTGAGGAAAGATGTACCACATCCAATGGGTTCGTTTTCTGCCATTTCTAATTTCGGATAATGCAACTTGATAATCTGTCTCTTGAGCGTCAATAAATCTTTTCAAAGTATCGTCTTTGATCATTCTGGCTCAATTAATTTGTTGGCATTTACTAATGTTAATTCCTTATTTAGCAGGTGTTAAAACAATATTTCTGTAATCAATCGGGCCATGATCACCTTGTATTAATAACGGCCCTGGCGCACCTTCATTGCTATCAATGGCACCACCGGTAATGCCTGGAATTTCCTGATTACAAATGATAGTTATTCCGTTTGCTACAACTGTTACCATTCTGCCGACCAGTGTAACATCATAGGTTTGCCATTGGTCCGCACCTTTTGCCACCAATTCCGTAGGAGCTATAAATCCATAGATAGAACCAAACTCATTTTTTACTGGTTCTTCTCCGCCTGTGTCTTCAATTTGTACTTCATAACGTCCGCGGAGATACACCCCACTATTACTTTCCCTGGGATACCGGAATTCAATATGCAATTTAAAATCGCTAAAAGCTTTGTCGGTTACCAGGTTAGCGCCAGAGCGGGGGCTTTGTAAAATACCGGATTCCACTTTCCACTGATTTTTTCCGATGGCATGCCATCCCCGAAGATCAATACCATTAAAGAGTTTTATTGGTTTATCCCAGGTGGGTTGTTTCGCACGTTTCAACATAGGAGCTCTCATACCAACATAAGAATATATTTTACCATCACTTAACCTCATTGTACCTGAAATGCTATCCGCCTTAACTGTGCCTTTTACCATTAGGTCACTATCTTCTTTGTCCCATTGTGGCGGAATCGAAAAACTAAAATCGCCGTTAGCATAATTTATTTTTGAAATGGGCCTTGCACTTCCTCCTGTGCCCGTAAACTGGCCAATAAGTGTTCGCAATCCTGAATGTGTAACTTCCAGCCACGATGGCGATTTTTTGCCAGCAATATCAACGGTGAGGTCCCATCGTCCCTCGATGGAAAAAGCTTTTTGTTGCGCATAATTGCTGTAACGATCTTTAGCAGAGAGGTTATGAAAATTTAATACGAACATTATAATTGTTGCACTTAAATATGCTTTACAGCGGACGAAAGAGAGTAATCTTTTCATTCTTGTTTTGTTTATGTAGATTCTAATCTACCTGTAAAAAGCCGGGATTAACAAATAATAGTTTTAAACTCCAAATTGAGTAAGATGATGATTTAGGTGTTTGTAAAGCATATTATTCCATTCTGTCTTATTTAGCTTTCCAAAAGAATGAGATTCTTTATTATCAAACTGCTCTTCACCCAATTGTTGTGTCTTCGATATATAGTTAATAAGGCGTTGCTTTTCAGCTTGAAAATCTTTTGTTTCTTTTATCAAAAATTGCGGTGCTGTTCTGCTATTTTGTTTAAAAGGAACTTCGCTTACAACTTTGTTCTTAATAAACGTTTTTAAAATAAACTTTATCAACCCATTTGGTTTTGGGTGAATATTCTCGTATATCATCTCATATGTTACGTTACAATGAGCTAACATCTGCGCTGCGCCCATCTTCCCCCATTTTGGCTGCGTGGCAGAGGTTAACTTATTAACTCTTTCAATTATGTTATCCGACACTTCTTTGCTAAAGATATTTGATAAAGTCATGATTGCTTTTGTGTTAAAATTAAAGCAATCGCCGTACAATGTTTAATCACTGCAGAATAAATTAAGTCTATTGTATTAAACAATGAAATTGGAGTTAAGCTTTGGATTACCTGCTTCTCTATTGTTCTTCGGCCAGTTGCTTAACTTTTTCCAGTGCTTTGGGCCAGGTATTATTAAAGTAATCTTCAAACTCTTTTGAAATATTTCCTTCAAGTTCTATTTTAAGCTCAGTGCCCTGAGGTGTTTCTATAAGTGTATAATTTTCCAACGCACCGTTCCACTGCTGTATCCGTTCACTCGTTGTATCTTCTACGCCATCTCTTACCTCACCAAGATGTTTGATTGACATGTAGGTATTTGGTATATTTTCTGAAATCATGCTTACCAATCCGCTTCCTTTGTCATCAAGAAACAAAACTTTAGTTCCTTGTTTCCAGTTATCTGTAACA
>CAXSEB010000067.1:4746-9600 GCA_964235805.1 uncultured Chitinophagaceae bacterium
AGAACTTTCTGAAAATGCAGAGGTCCACTTTCTGTAAGATGCATCCTGCCACAACGTGTTCCATACTTTTTCTTTTTTAGCAGTAATGCTGATATCGAAATTTACTTTTTCCATATACTTGCTTTTAGATGTTATAATTTAAGTGTGATGATCTTTACAAAAATGGAAAGAAAACCTGGACAAAAAGCGGTATAGAAGCGACAATATGAAAGGGAGTTTACGACACATAAAAGAAAAAAGAGTTAATTGCAGACAGCCTTTCTTTAAACGATTGATTCAAAAAATAACTTCCTGTTGAACTCTTTAACGTGGCGCTGAAAAATTCTTCTGGATTTTATACAGTTCTTTCCAGATGTAATCAGTTTTTTTATGTGGTGATGTAACAAAAAGAAGATAGATTTTTTGAGCCGTATAATCGGTTATAACTTTTACTTCCATATTCAACTTTATTGCAGCACCGTCTACAAAAACCCCAAACACATGCAGCAAAGCGTTGTATATAATTTCGTTATGGCGCAAACCTCTTTTCTTTTTTATAGCAACAGTTACTTTGGAAGTATCCACAATAAGTTTACGGTCATTTGCTGTGCTGCTGCATAATCCTTTATAATAAGTAAGCAAGTAATTTTTTATGTCGTTTTTTGTGATGCTGGTAATACTATCAAGTTGTGCCACGAAAGCATAAGTGAAATAATCCGACGAATCTTTATTGAACATTCCTGGTGAAAAACGCAATTCCTCTATGCCCTTATAAGGAAAGTTTGTTGCAAACACCGGCGGTAAGTTAAATCTTTCAAAAGACCATGTTGCCGGCTCTTTCAGCAATTGAGGTTTGATGTCCTGTGCCTTTACCGTTAATAAAAAGAAAACTAAAAATATAAATGCTACATGTGTTTTCATCTAAAAATTTACCTGGTTGTTCGATGCTTTTCGATTGCTCGAAGTTACAAACTCAGGAACATTACTATCATATTACTATAATCTATTAATTCGCTGTAAATAGCCTCGTTAACTATTGCATGTATTCATATCAATAATTTATATCTTGTGCAGATAGATAAATAACAAAAAAAATTCAAGATGAATATTCGTTTGATAATAGTTCCTTTTATTCTTATGTCATGCAATGCAACAACCGAAAAGGCGGAATCAAAGCAAGCAAATATCCCGATAGAAGGCACGTGGAAATTAATTACAGGAACTCTGGTTGAAAAGGGGACCAGCACTGTAACAGATTATACAAAGAACCTGCACTTCATCAAAATTATTAATAAGACCCATTTCGGTTTTTTTAATCATGACCTTACTAAAGGGAAAGATTCCAATGCGGTTTTTTCTTCTGGCGCTGGCAGGTATTCTCTTTCAGATAGTTCTTATACCGAGCATTTGGAATATTGCAGCGACAGGCAATGGGAAGGAAATGATTTCAGTTTCATTGTCACTATAAAAAATGACACATTAATTCAAAAGGGCGTTGAAAAAATTGAAAACCTTGGTGTTAACCGGCTTAACATTGAGAAGTATGTACGGATAAAGTAAAAAAGAATACAGCCTGCATGTTTCACCCAGTTTAAAAAACTTGCTTAAATTTTTAAACCACTATCGTAAGCACTAACGGCTGATTCTGGATATACAATTACCCGAAGGTTTTTGTGGGGCTTTATTATTAGAAATTTTACAACAGTAAAAACAGTATGATTAAAACAAGAAGTTTACAACTTAAGAAGAATATAGCTCTTGTAGCTCACGATAAGAAGAAGGAAGATCTGCTTACATGGGCTAAAGAACATAAGGAGTTTTTAAAATTACATAACATTATCGCAACAGGAAGTACCGGCGAGTTAATTGAAAAGAAAGTGAATTTGCCGGTTACAAAATTGTTAAGCGGTCCGTTAGGTGGAGATCAGCAAATTGGTTCCATGATAGCAGAAGGTAAATTAGACCTCCTGGTTTTTTTCCTTGATCCTTTAGAATCACAACCGCATGAAAGTGATGTGCAGGCTTTGCAACGGCTTGCAGTAGTTTGGAATGTGTTGGTAGCAGTAAACAGATCCACTGCTGACTTTATATTAACTTCCACGTTAATGAAGCTTCCCTACGAAATACCAGTTCCTGACTACTCAAAATTCTAAATGCGGTAGAACTAATTTGTTTTCATTTTTCTCTTTTATAAAGAGATAAATTGCATTGAGTGTAAAGCTTCAAATTTAATTTTTCTTGTTACTCAACAAATACAATGCGATTAAGATTTAAGTTACTAGTGATTATTTGTTTCTTAAACCTTACAATTAAAGCTCAGTTAACTATTACAGGAAAAGTGATTAACGCAACAACCAGGTTTCCTGTAAATGGTGCAAGTGTATTTTTAAATAATGCCACCAAAGGAACTGCTACAGGTGAGGAAGGGCAATTCAAAATTACTAATGTTAAAGATGGCCAGTATAATTTAGTTGTTTCTTTCATTGGGTATGAAACATATACTAAACCTATCAATGTTAGCGCAAAGCTAAGTCCTCTACTGATCCCGTTAATCGCAAAAACGGTTTCTCTAAAAGAAGTCATAATTTATCCTGCTTCAGTAAGAAACAGGTATTTGGAATTATTTAAAAGAAATTTTATCGGCACTTCGAAAAACGCAATGTTCTGCAAAATTATAAATCCGGAAATCCTCAACTTTCATTACAACAAATCCAATGATTTATTAGAAGCTTCTACAGATGAATTTCTTTTAATAGAAAACAAAGCTCTTGGCTATCGCTTGAAGTTTTTGGTTGATAAATTTTCCTTAAATCAGATTTCTTCTTTTTCTGCTTCAGTTTATTTTGAAGGCCCTGTTTTGTTTGAAATGCTTGATGGAAGCCATGCAAGAAGAAAGATATGGATAAAGAACAGGCTGAATGGCTATAAAGGATCTAACATGCATTTTTTTCGGTCTGCCAGTTCCGGCGTTATAAATGCTGAAGGATTTATAATGCATAAGTTAATCCGCATGCCTAATGTTAACAGACCTCCCGACGATTTAATCCAAAGTAAAATATTGCATTATAGCACAATTAAGCCTAGTGAACCAGTTAGAGATTCTCTCCAAACCTGGCAAAGAAAATCTGAAATGCCTAAAGAAATACAATACTTGTTAACTGATACCCTTAAAGGTAGCGATGTTATAAAACAAACCGATGAACAAGGGATACATGCATTAAAATTTGAAGATCTTCTTTATATTGTTTATGCAGGGAAGAAAAATGAACATCTGTCTGCCTTTTATAATCACAGTGTAAATGCTTTGCCTTATTCTATTATGTCACTTCAGGAGGAATATGCTTTTTTTGATGACAACGGAATTTTGGCAAATCCTCAGAGTATAACTTTTGAAGGATATTGGAGTGTAGTTGGAAAAGTTGCAGACATGTTACCCTCTGATTATATTCCAAGTAATTAAGCAGGGCGATAGTATTTAAAATTTAAGCGACGATCCTGATTAATACAAAGTTTCTAAATTAATATCTGTGTAATAATTTAAATGTATTTTATGAATCTCTTCAAAAAAAAGAACCCAAGAATGTTCAGGTAAAAGGTATCGATCTTGTTTGTCCTGTTTGCTACTGTCAGCTTCCTGGATAAGGAAAGCACAATTGAACCTAGCTATCACTTCATTTTTCGCCTATATGCAACTGATCCTTCAGCTACATGTTTTGTTTGTTCTCAGTGCACCTATATCTTTTGGTTTTAGGTTGATGCGATTAATCTACCAGGATCAATGTAATGGCTTTTGTAAGCCGGAACAATGCGCATTGTTGAATTGATATCTTATTCTTTGATCAAGGCTTGTGCATGAAACAATACTTCAAGCCAATCCTTGGAGCCACCTGTAGTATTTCTCATCCTGCCAAAGGCAATAGATACGCCACCTGTTGGTTTCCAGCCTTTACTTATCCATAAATTAATTTCTGCAATCAGCTCATTTGCATCTGTCTTTTTTATTACGGTATACTCCATGTTTTTATGCCGAAGATAAAGCATTGTGTGCAGTGAAATATCCGCAAGCGGTAAGCGACAAAGAATAAACACGTGTGCAAATGTTAAGAGAGTTGGATATTATTTTATGCAAATAATTTATAAGTTTGCAATAAGATTATTAATGAGAAAGCAACGCTTTGCAAAATATAGAACCATACGATAATTGGCGTTATTTATACACTTCTGAAGATGATGAGCGTTCCCCTTTTTATGGAAGAGTTTACAGCGAATTTGAATTTTCGCAAACCGTATACAATTACTATATACATCCGCAATGGGATGAATTTGGCAGCTCAACATTGTACTTAAAAGTGTTGCTGGTAGATTATACCATGCACTATGCTATAATTGAGCTGATAGGCGAGTGGAATGATGCCATTGAAAATGATATCATGACATTAAAACGTGATGTTATAGACCTGCTTTTAAGAGAAGGCATTACCAAGTATATATTAATAGCTGAAAACGTTTTAAATTTTCATAGCAGTGACGACAGTTATTATGAAGAATGGTATGAGGATGTAAGTGATGAAGGTGGCTGGATGATTTGTTTAAATATGCCTCAGCAAACGCAATATGATTTTAAAAAAGCACGCCTTCATCATTATATAGAACTGATTGACCTGCCTCAATGGAGAACAATAAAGCCTGATCTTTTGTTTTCACAATTAGATAATATTTTAATGAAGAGATTGAACTTTTAATGTGAGCGGTAAAAGGTGAATGATAAGTGTAAACACCATCAATAACTAATTGCTACACACTTGCCCCGCAACTGCCAACTAAGCAATTACAATAATACTTTTCTTCAAAAAATCAACGGTAAAAACTTTTCGT
>CAXSEB010000068.1:0-342 GCA_964235805.1 uncultured Chitinophagaceae bacterium
TTACAGCAGCAATGGTTTGGCTTGCAGTAGAATTGTAATTAACGGTAGTACCTGCTGCAATTGTATTTGTTGTGAAACCAGGGTATGTTGTTGCTGTTCCACCACTTCCAATATTAAACGTGCCTGAGGTAAGATTTAATGTTCCTGTGCTTGTTACTTGTTTACCATTATCATTAAAAATACTATTTACAGTAGCATTACCAATGGTAAGTGTTGAAACAGTAACCGCTGCTGAAAGGTTAACCCCAGCTGCGTTATTTATTGTTAATGTATTTACCGTAGCTGGATTCGTAGGCAATCCTAAGGTTGCTTGAGCAGCTGTACCATTAAATTCATAATTAG
>CAXSEB010000068.1:352-602 GCA_964235805.1 uncultured Chitinophagaceae bacterium
TGTTTACTGTTCTTAAAGTAGCATTTGCAGCAAGTGTGAAAGTGTTATTGCTCAAAGAGATTTGACTAGAGTTTATACCCAAGAAAACGATTGTACCAGATACAGTGGCACTACCAATAGAATTGCTTTTTCCAACCAAACTCAAGATTACTCCAGAATTAATTGTCAAAGAGCCGTTTATTTGAAGGCTACTTCCACCATTTGAGCCCGCCGAAGCACCCATTGTAATGCTTGCTCCCAAAACTCCATT
>CAXSEB010000068.1:612-8310 GCA_964235805.1 uncultured Chitinophagaceae bacterium
ACCGTTCCACCACCGGCAGCAACTGTATTCCAACTTGCTGGTGTTTGTGCGTTGGCAGCGCCAGCAGCAGTCAAATAAAAAGTACCTGCACTTGCTCCAAACGCAAACATCAAAAAAGAAAAAACTAAAAGAAGTGTTTTTAAATGTGATGCCGCTTTGTAAATTTTCCTCATATTTAATTTTTAAATCCTGTAATTGAAAGTAAGTAAGTTGAATTCTTACAGAGGAATTGGTGAGATGGATTTAAAGCAAAGGATTGTTCGACTTGAAATAAGACGAATTACAACGGTGTGTTAAACAGGAAATTGGAGGATTTTATTACGGTAAAAGTAACGGATATTTTGATATCCTGCACCGTTTTGAGCGAAAGAATCCGCAAGATAATAATTTCTTTTAATAAGAAGAACTATTTGAGACCTTTCATTTAAGATTATTAACTTGCCGAAGCATTGCAATAACCAATTCTTATACGTTTAAACGGTACATATGGTTTTTTATTGTGCTTATTAAAATTGTATTTTATAAGTCATTAAGTGGTTTCCGGGCCCTGTAACTAACAATTGACAAATTCCATAAGCATTAATGTTTTTTACCTGCAAAATTTTAGTGCAGTCATTACCTGTATTTTCAATTTGCCGGGTTAAAAGCACCTGGCCAAACTCATTAATGAGCGTAATATTATATATGCCTTTCGGCTGGTTAATTAATTGTAGATTAATCCTGCCTCCTTTTACCGGATTCGGATAAACGGCAATTCCGGATTTTTTATTAACTGTTGATATATTAACAGTATTGCTATACACAACTTCTTCATTTGCAGCAACACTCTTTATCCTGTAATAATTATTGCCGTCAAGTGCATTCACGTCCAGCCATTGATAAATTTTACATTCATTCATCCGGCCTTTTAAAGAAGCAATCAGTGTGTAATGTTGCCTGTCGGCAGATCTTTCTATGTCATATCTTTTTATATTATTTTCATTCCTCACTTTCCAATCTACAATTACATCATTATTATTTTGAAGATGAGCCTTTACTTCACTAACAATAGTTGGCTGAAGGTTTTGAGTTAAATGCCTGAAAACAATTCGGAAGCGATTTTCGTTATTTGAGCCTTCAACATCTGTAACCGTAAAAGCATATCCAGATTTCCCATCTATTTTCAATGGTGTTATTGTATGATAATAGTGATCTTCTAAAAATACTCTCAAAGCTGGGTCAAAACCTTGTGCTGTAAATTCAAGTTTATACGATCTTGCTTTAAGATTTTGAATGTTCAAACGTATTGTATCATCGCCTTGTATAGCATGTCTTTTTTCTACAGCTAACAATTTGCCATTGTTTATAATTGAAATATCTTCCGAGGAATTGAAGTTGGGAATTTTACTGGCATCAGATAAGTCAACATCATTGTTGTAAGTATCACTAAACAGGTGTGATGTACCATCAATTAAAGAAAAGCTTTCATTATTTATTGCATATAGGTTTGTGCGCATTATGGCTTCCTCTGCGTTTGGCGATGCGTTTCTATGCAATAATACATTTGCTGAATCGGCACCTGCCTTTGCATTTTCTGTAAAAGTAATAGTGCCATTTGCAGCGGGTAAAGCGTTACCTAAAACAAAAAATGCAGCACCGCTCTGTATAAAATTATAAGGTGTTGAAGGTGAAGCATAACTTCCAAACCCCGGGCTTGGCTTATAATTCCCATCACTGCCAGGCGTAAAGGTTTGAAAACCGCCTAAGCCATTTCCCAGGTATGGGTCCCATACATAAAACACGTTTTGTATGCCACTTTTTGTAATCTTACGCATATCAATTGCACAAGCATAAGGATTGCCTACACTTTTAAAAGCTCCGGCAAGTACGGTTATCGCAGCTTGAGTGCCGGTAAATAAAGATCCTTTGGAGCGCAGTATTGCAGGCGTACTTTGGCCGGTTGTACCTACAGATGTTCGGTCTCCTCTTATGAAGGTCATCCATCCTTCGGTTGAAGCCAGGCTTGCCGAAGTATTTGAAAGACCAATGTATTTTTTGGTAACAGCGTCATATCTTTTTACAGAAGGCCCGTCGGGTGAATAATAATCAAAGCCGTCTGCCTGCCATGTTGCGGTATTGTTAGTTACCTGGGTGCCATAGCCACTTATAAAGTTTTCCTCAGTGTTTTGAGCTCCTTCCTGCCATGCAGATTTTACACTTTGGATTGTTTGTGTGGGAACGGATAATAACCTCCACGCCCGCTTTGCAGTAAAATATCTTTCAACAATCACGTCACCGGTTATATTATTGCCATTAATAATCTGGCCAACGGCCGCTGTATTTTCCGCAGATGATTTCAAAGTAAGATATCCATTAGCCGACAACGTTTTTCCCGTACTGCCAAAAGATAAAGTTCCTGTAAGCGATACGGCACCTTCGAGCAAAACATTATTACTTACCACTAAACTTTTTATGGTATTGCATTTAAAAACATTAGCGGGAATTGATTGAACGGATGTACCATTAAATTCTATCGTTCCTTGCTGTACGTCAAGAATACCGGCATTTGTAATTGTGCCTGCCACCTGCATTATACCATTTATGGTTAACGAGGCACCTGCTTTTATGATGATGTTATTAACAGTGATAATTCCGGTAGTTAATGAAGGTTGATAAAGAGCGCCTCCGGAAATATATACATCAGCACAATTCAGCGTTGGCACTGTGTTTCCAGACCAGTTACTCGCTGTATTCCAATCGCTGCTTGTTGTGCCTGTCCAATAATTGGTGAGTAATAATTGTACTGCAATAGATGTGTCCGGAACAGGACAAGGCAAGGAAGAACTTACAATAACTCTGTAATAACTCTCATTTAAAGAAGCGGCTGGGTTAACCAATATCAAGGAATTAGTATTAGCTCCGGCATAACTATTACCAGATACATCTATGTAAGTGATTCCATTGGTGCTCACCTGCCACTTGTAAATAAGCGTACCTGCACCTGAAGCATTTACATAAAAGGCGGTGTTACTGCCTGCACAAAATGTTGTTGCCAGCGGTTCAGTGTTTATTGTAACCGCCACAGGGTCGTTTAAGGTTACTACAAATGTTCCTGTTAAATCTGCGCTTGTAGAAGTACATGATTCGTTAGTAAGATTAGCTATTGTATAAGTTGTGGATGTTAAAGGGCTCACATTTACATTTATCGCAGGAGCAGTTCCAGAAAAAGTTGTGCCATCTGAAAGTGATCCTGAGATGATGCCTGTGCCGATAACTGATAAATTTATATTCACAGAGCTTCCTTTGCAAATAGCCGCAAGCCCGCTTATAGATGCACTTGGTCTCTGGTTAACTTTTATTACTGCACTACCGGTTCTATCAGCAGCAATGGATGTACATGTACTGTTTGATAAGGTTGTAATATTATAAGTTGTGGCAGCATTTGGATTGACATTTACTGATATTGCCGGAGTATTTCCGCTGAAAGCAGTGCCATCAGAAAGTGCTCCTGAAAGGGTTCCGGAACCTGTTACCGCTAAAGACAATGTAGCCTGATTCCCATTACAGATAGTTGTTGTTCCGCTGAGAAACGCGGTTGGTCTCTGGTTAACCGTTACTATCGCACTGCCCGTACGATCAGCCGCAATAGACGTACACGTATTATTAGATAATGTTGCAAAAGTATAAGTTGTAGTTGTGCCAGGATTTACATTTATTGTTATGGCAGGCGCAGTACCGCCAAAAGCTGTACCATCAGAAAGTGTTCCTGAGATAGTACCAGTACCGGTTACTGCTAAAGATAACGTTGCTGAACTACCATTACAAATGGTTGTTGTTCCGCTAATAATTGACGTGGGTCTTTGGTTGACCGTTATTGTTGCGCTGCCAGATTTGTCGGCAGTAATGGATGTACATGTATTGTTATACAATGTTGCAATAGCATACGTTGTGCTAGTATTTGGAGCTACATTTAAAGATATTGCTGGTGCAGTTCCGCTAAATGCACTACCATCAGAAAGTGTCCCTGCTATTGTGCCGGAACCTGCAACGGCTAAAGACAGAGTTGCTGAAGTTCCATTACAAAGAGTTGTTGTTCCGCTTAAAAACGCAGTTGGTCTTTGGTTAACCGTTACTATCGCACTACCTGTACGATCAGCCGCAATAGACGTACACGTACTATTAGATAATGTTGCAACAGTATAAATTGTACTTGTACCAGGGTTTACATCTATTGTTATAGTAGGCGCAGTGCCGTTAAAAGCTGAACCATCAGAAAGTGTTCCTGAGATAGTACCAGAACCGGTTACCGCTAAAGATAACGTTGCTAAACTTCCGTTACAAATGGCTGTTGTTCCGCTTAAAGACGCAGTTGGCCTTTGGTTAACGGTTATTGTTGCGCTGCCTGTTTTATCAGCAGCGATGGCTGTACACGTGTTATTAGATAATGTCGCGACGGTATAAATTGTAGTTGTACTTGGGTTTACATTTATGGTTATTGCGGGAGCAGTTCCGCTAAAAGCAGTGCCATCAGAAAGTGTTCCCGTGATAGTGCCAGCCCCGCTCACAGCCAAAGACAGAGTTGCCGAACTTCCGTTACAAATAGTGGTTGTTCCGCTTATGGCAGCAGTTGGTCTTTTATTTACAGTAACAGGTGCACTGCCTGTACGGTCAGCCGCTATTGACGTACACGATGCATCACTTAAAGAAGTAATGGTATAAGTTTTAGTTGAAAGCGGTGACAGGTTGAATGTGTATGGACTTGCAGCGATATTATTAACGGTAGAAGAAGCAGAGCCATCAGAATAAGTAAGTGTCCAAGGGGCCGTTCCGCTTAGAGAAGCTGTAATAGAAGCAGCGCTTCCGTTACACACACTTTGAGATGCAGGGCCGATAGTTGATGTTGGCCTTGAAATTATTGTTACTACTGCGTTCCCCGTCATGGTATTGGTGCAAGTAGTAGTGGCGTTAGTGGCAATCACGCTATATGTTCCTGCTACGGTTTTATTCCCAAAGGTTATGGCTGAACCAGTTCCTGCCACGGCACTTCCTGAAGATATGCCGGCATTATATAACTGGTAGTTTACTCCTGTTTGTGAACCAGATAAACCAATCACAACGCCTGAGCCCCCCGAGCAATAACTTCCCCCGCCAGTTACTGCAAACGCTGTTGGTAACGCATTAACTGTAGAAGTAACTGCTGTACGTGCAGTGCTTTTGCAACCTGCCGACGATAACGCCTCAGCATAATACGTAGTTGTGGCCCCAGGAATAACCGGAAAGTTAGTTCCGCTTGCACTTGTGCCAATACCAGTACCTCCGCTGGCAACTGTGTACCATTTAATTGTGTTAGAAGTTGAAGTTCCTTTAAGATTACTTGTGCTTCCGGCACAAACAGTAGCCGGAGATGCGCTTACTGAAGTTGGAGTTAAAGGCAAAGCATTTACTGTTACCGTGGTTGTTACAGTAGCCAGCGGATCACTTGTAGCATAGATACTACACGTGACCGTATAAGTTCCTGCAGAAGGTGTTATAACCGTAGTTGCTGATGTGGTGGAATTTGAAGAAACAGGATTAAATGTTCCTGATATTGGCGTAATCGTCCAATTGTAATTATATAAAATGGTAGATGACCTGTCCGGAGTTGCTGTAACAGAAATGGAATTTCCATTACAAACCGGCGAGTTAGAAGTAAGAGTAAACTTAGGTAAACCACCGAGGTAAGTAAATTCATCAAATGAAAAAGCAGCATTGTTGCTATTGTCATTTGATACAGCTACCTTAACTCCTGCTATAAGCAAAAGCTTTGATGCATTACCTCCGGTTGGTTGCAGGCCCGGAGCCGCTGTTGCACTCGTCTCTATATTAAAAACTTCACAAATTGGCAGCGATAAATTTGTGTTGTTTGCCCAAAAGATTGTTCCATTAGGGCCTCTCATAATAACTGCCTTAAAGTTCCAAGTTTCATTAGTGTTGATTGTTACCACTGCATCTATATATAGCGTGTCTTCCGTACGGCTTGATAATGTTGTAGCATTTACGTTAGTGGAAACTGTGTAGGAACTTGCTGATGCCTTTATTGAAAAACAACAGGCCAATATAAATACTACACAGAATTTTTTTACAGCATTACATGTAAAGTAATGCGTGGCACTATATTTTTTACTGAATAAAAACTTTGGTGAAGAAAGTTTTTTCATAGGTTAAATATTGGAAAAGCAGGAGATATGTTTAAGTATCATTCAGCAGTTCTCGTGGGAAGCACTTAGCTATTTTTATAGATAAACATATACTTCTGTTTGTAACAAAAGACCAGGTAGTAAGTCGTAATAAATAAAAACTCGTTAGGGAAGAAGCTCTAAGATAATATTATTCCTGTGTTAAAAGAAATTATTGCCTGCAACTTTAAAAAACTCATGAAACCCGCTGCCATGACTGGTGTTTATACTGTACTAGTATAGAATAAATACTGTAATTATACTTTTTCTATTGATTACTGGTTAGATGTTACATTTTATCCGGCATCTGTATGCCAAGTAACTGCATGCCGCTGGCCAGCACTTTTGCTGTAATTGCAGCAATCGATAAACGCAATGTTTTCTTTTGTTCATCTTCAGCATTTGCTATAGAATGTTCAGCATAAAAAGAATTGAATTTTTGTGCAAGATGAAAAACATAATTGGCAACAACCGACGGATTCAATTCTTCCGCAGCCTGTTCTATCACGGTAGGATATTGTTCTAAAGAGAGTATCAATTCTTTTTCAAGAGGAAGCAATTCATTGTTGGTTGTTTGTTGTTGGTTGGTCGGTGTTTGCTTACTGTTATTTGACAACTGCCAACCGCCAACCTTTTTCAGCACAGATTGTATTCTTGCAAAAGTATATTGTACAAATGGCCCGGTAAATCCATGGAAATCTATACTCTCTTCCGGGTTAAAAACAATTCGCTTTTTTGGGTCCACTCTAAGCAAATAAAATTTCATGGCCCCAATTCCAAGAACCTTATATAAACTGTTTAGTTCCTCACTATTGAACTCTTTAACCTTACCTAATTCTTCTGTATGTTTTTGTGCTGTTGATATCATTTCATCAATCAGGTCATCCGCATCAACCACCGTGCCTTCCCGGCTTTTCATTTTACCTGATGGCAATTCAACCATTCCATAACTTAAATGATAAATCTCATCTGCAAAAGGCATCCCAAGCTTTTTACATATAAGTTGAAGTACTTTAAAATGATAATTCTGTTCATCACCGACAACATATATGCTTCTGTCTGGCTTGTACTGTTCATACTTTTGCTTGGCCAAACCAATGTCTGATGTAATGTAAACGGATGTGCCATCTGATCTTAGCACTAATTTTTCATCTAAGCCGTTCTCTGTAAGATCTATCCAGATACTTCCGTCTTCTTTCTTATATAATATTCCTTTTTGCAGGCCTTCATTTGCAAAATCTTTACCCAATAAATAGGTTTCGCTTTCATAATATACCTTATCAAAATCACTTCCAATGCGCTTGTAGGTTTGCTCAAAGCCTTCATAAACCCACGAATTCATTCTTTGCCAAAGCATTCTTACATCAGCATTATTATCTTCCCAGTTAACCAACATTTGTTGCGCAGCTTTAATCAGCGGCGCTTCCTTTTCTGCTTCATCTTTTGTTTTTCCTGATGATATTAATCCGGCTGTCTCTTTTTTGTATTCATCGTTAAATTTTAC
>CAXSEB010000068.1:8320-9598 GCA_964235805.1 uncultured Chitinophagaceae bacterium
AATTTTACATAATAATCTCCCACAAAATGATCACCTTTTGTATGCGTGGATTCTGGCGTAGCGCCGTTGGCAAACAATTGCCATGCTAACATACTTTTACATATATGTATTCCGCGGTCATTAACAATACATGTTTTTATAACATCGTAACCGCTGGCTTTTAAAATCTCTGAAATGCTCCAGCCGATAAAGTTATTTCGCAAATGACCAAGGTGTAAAGGCTTGTTTGTATTTGGAGAAGAATACTCCACCATTATTCTTTTTCCATTCAGCGATTGTTTTCCAAACGCTGTATCGTCATAGGTATTGTAAAGAAAAGCTGATAGATATTCGCCTGTGACGCTTACATTTAAAAATCCTTTTATTACATTGTATTTATAAAAGATTGCCGCATTATTTGTGGTAATGTGCCTGCCAAGTTCGTTGCCTAAAACTTCCGGAGATTTTTTTAAGGTCTTTACCAACGAAAATAAAACAACAGTATAATCACCTTCAAACTCAGGCCTGGTTTCACTTACCTGGAAATCCTTATCTGTGCAGCTTTGTTGGTACAAAGCTAAAAGACCTTCAATCACTGCATTCTTTAAAGTTTCAATTATTGTCATCATTACAATATTGCGGGTTGCAAAAGTACTACATGTAGATAAAGATGCAGCCGGTTATCAGTGTCTGTTTAAAGTATATCATGTGACTAATTATATACCTTGCATAAAACGTTTAGTTAACAATAGCAATAAAAGCAGGTGAATGAAAATGCAGGCTCATCACTTTCCGCAGGTGAACATTTTTTAAAGAAGCCAGGCGGAGCACCAACTAACGTGGCTGCGGCTATTGCTGCCTTAGGAGGCGATGTAATGCTTGCCGCAAAAGTAGGCGCAGATCCGTTTGGGCAACAATTGATTGATGTAATGAAAGATTTTGGTGTTTCTGCGAAATGGATATTACAGGATGAAAATTCTTTTACCACGTTCGCATTTGTATCACTTATGCAGGATGGAGAAAGAGATTTTGTTTTTAACCGGGGTGCGGACGGGCAATTAAGTGAAGAGGACATTGAAAAGATTGACCTTAACGAGTGCGCTGTTATTCACTTTGGCTCAGCAACTGCTTTTCTGCCCGGGCCCCTTCAACATGCTTACAAGCGCCTGCTGGCAAAAGCTTTAGAAAATAATATCTTTATCAGCTTCGATCCTAATTACAGGCACTTGTTATTTAAAAATGATACTGAAACTTTTATTGAAGAGTCATGGCATTTTATAGAGCATTGCTTTTTTTTTA
>CAXSEB010000069.1:0-4633 GCA_964235805.1 uncultured Chitinophagaceae bacterium
GCTTTGCCCTGGTGAAATCCCTCGCCCTGAATCGTATAAAACGATTCCATTACACGAAGAGCGGCGGTTACTATCGTATTTAGCGTTTTCAACTTTCGATTCTCAATTTTCAATGCTTAATTCACAATCTTTATTAATCTAAATCATGGTTAGATATACATGCATCGTAAGTATTTTTTAAAAGCGCCGCAATGGTCATTAATCCAACTCCTCCCGGAACCGGGGAAATAAAGCTGCACTTGGTAGCAACGTTTTCAAAATCAACATCGCCTCTTATTGCATAGCCGCTTTTTTTTGATGCATCTTCAACTCTTGTAATACCAACGTCAATTACAATTGCACCATCTTTAACCATACTTGCTTTTAAAAATGCAGGCTTACCTAAGGCCGCTACAATTAAATCAGCGTGCAGGCAAATTTCATTTAAGTTCTTTGTATTAGAGTGGCAAAGTGTAACGGTGCAATTCCCTGGGTTATCATTCCTGCTGAGCAAGATGCTTATTGGCCTTCCAACAATATTGCTTCTGCCAATCACAACTGCGTTAAGTCCGGCGGTTTCAATTTTATAGTGTTGCAGCAAAAGTATAATGCCGTAAGGAGTAGCAGGAATAAACGTTTTCAATCCCTGCACCATCTTACCAATATTCACAGGGTTAAACCCGTCAACATCTTTTATTGGATTAATAAGGTTAATTATTTTTTCTTCAGAGATTTGCTTTGGCAGAGGAAGCTGAACCAATATGCCATCAATATTTTTATCTTCATTTAGTTTAATTACCAATTCCAGTAACTCAGCTTCACTAACTGAATCGGTTAAACGCACAAGTGAAGACATGAAACCGATCTCTTCACAATTTTTTACCTTAGAGGCAACATAAGTTTCACTTGCTCCATTATTTCCGACAAGTACGGCAGCCAGGTGAGGCACTTTTTTTCCCTGCTGTTTTAGTTGTAATACTTTGCTTTTAAGATCATCTTTTATGGCCTGTGCTGCAAGTTTTCCATCTAATAAAATCATCGGGCAAATTTACTTATCTCAGTAATAGTTTTAATAATTACTTTGCTGTACAAATACACCTGCATGTGAAAAATATTTACACTGCACTTATTTTCTTACTTTTTTCAAACATTAACCTACTTGTATATTCCCAGGCCGTTAAACAGCCTGTATCTGCCAGGTATATTGGTTTGGGTGCTTATAGTATCAACCATATAGATGTCTTTTCATTTACTTCAAACCAGGCAGCTCTTGCTCAGGTAAAGTCCGCTGCAGCAGGCGTTTACGGCGAACAAAGGTTTTTACTATCAGAACTAAATATGTATTCGGCTGTAGTTGCATTGCCAACCAAACAAGGAAATTTTGGCCTTCAGGCAGATTATTTTGGGTTCGTTAATTATAACGAATCGCAACTTGGATTAGCTTATGCTCGCAGTGTTGGCAGTAAAGTAGATGTTGGTATAAAGTTCAATTATTATAGTTTTAAAATACCGGGATACGGCAATTCATCCGTTGTAAATTTTGAGTTAGGCGCTATTGCACATTTATCACAAAAGCTAAATGCAGGCGTTCACGTTTATAACCCGGCAGGAGCAGGTATTTCTAAACAAGGTGATGAAAAGCTGGGTTCTGCTTATAAATTCGGCATTGGTTACGAGGCTTCACAAAGTTTTTTTATAAGCAGCGAAATAATTAAAGAAGAAGATTTGCCGGTAAATGTAAATGTTGGCTTTCAATATAATTTTCTAAAGCAATTTTTTGTAAGAGCCGGCATTGCAACTGAAACAACCAGTAGCTATGCCGGCGCAGGTATAAGCTGGAAAAATTTCCGGTTAGATATCAGCGGCAGTTATCATCAACAGTTAGGCTTTACTCCCGGTTTGCTGTTTATCATAAACTTTAAGAACAAGCAAGATTGAAAATATCGTTTTTATTAGTATTTTTTTATTGCACCCTGTTTCTGTGTTTTTCGGCTCTTGCACAGGACGTTCCTCAAACGGTGCCTGTAACTGAACAGGCATTGGAAAACCTTACAGAAAACAATGAAGACGCCGAAATTGAAGATGATGCTTACCTGCAGCAAATGCAGCATTTTATTAAAGACCCCATCAACCTTAACACTGCTGAGGAAAGAGATTTAAACGAGTTGAAAATCTTAACTCCTTTGCAGATACATTATTTTATTAGTTACAGGAACCTGCTTGGAAAATTTGTCAGTGTGTATGAACTGCAGGCTATACCAAGCTGGGATATTCTTCTTATAAAAAAGATTAAGCCTTACATTACAACTAATGTTAATAGCGCTTCTATAAATTCATTCGGAGCAAGGTTTAAAAAAGGTGAAAATACATTTCTAATAAGAGCTACGCAGGTTCTGGAAAATTCGAAAGGATATCTAAGAGATAGCAGCGCTGGTAATTATTACCTTGGAAGTCCGCAAAAACTGTTACTCCGGTATAAATATCTGTATAAAAACAACTTGCAGTTTGGTATAACTGCTGAGAAGGATGCAGGTGAACAATTTTTTAAAGGAAAAGAAAGGGCCGGGTTTGATTTTTATTCTGCACATTTTTTTGCAAGAGATATAGGAGCCATTAGGTCAATTGCAATTGGTGATTTTATAGTTAACCTCGGCCAGGGATTAATACAATGGCAAGGACTTGCTTTTAAAAAAGGTGCGGATGTTTTGAATATCAAAAGGCAGGCAGAAGTTTTGCGACCATACAATTCCGCAGGTGAAATTGTTTTTTACCGTGGTGCTGGCATTACTTTACATAAAAGATATTTGGACGTAACGGCGTTTATAAGTCAACGTAAGTTGGACGCAAATTTTATTGCAGATACATTAAGTAACGAAGATTACGTTTCTTCGCTGCAAACTTCCGGCTACCATCGAACAAGCAGTGAGATAGCGGACAAAAATGTTCAAAAACAGATTACACTTGGCGGCAACATATCGCTAAACACAAACGCCTTGCATATCGGCTTAAATGGTGTGCATTATAATTTCAAATATCCAATTATTAAATCTGCAGAGTTGTATAATAAATTTGCTGTAACTGGCACTACGTGGAGTAATTACAGTTTCGATTACAGCTATACTTATAAGAACATGCATTTTTTTGGTGAAGCTGCTTCTGACAAAAATTTCAATAAAGCATTTGTGAACGGGTTATTGATAAGCACAGACGCACGTGTTGATATGAGTTTCCTCTACCGCAAAATTTCAAGAGAATACCAGTCATTATATGCAAATGCATTCACTGAAAGCACTTTTCCAAATAATGAAAGTGGTTTTTATGCTGGTATCAGTATAACTCCCACAAATACGTGGAAGATCGATGCTTATGCAGATATTTATTCGTTTCCCTGGCTTAAATTCAGGATAAATGCTCCATCTGCAGGTAATGATTATCTTTTACAACTCACTTACAAACCTGATAAACAATTAGAGATTTATACAAGATACCGTACTGAACATAAAGCAATAAATTATAATCCTGATAATTATACATTAAGTCCCGTAGTTCTAAAACCCCGGCAAAATTGGCGAAGCCAGATCACCTTTAAAGTTTCACCTGTGATAACACTTCGTTCCCGGGTAGATTTATTATGGTACGATAAAAAAGGATTGGCTGCTGAGAATGGCTTTCTTTTTTATACAGATGCATTATTTAAACCACTTTTGAAACCGTACTCTTGTAATATAAGGCTGCAATATTTTGAAACAGACGGATATAACAGCCGGTTGTACGCTTATGAAAATGATGTATTATACAGCTTTTCAATTCCTGTATTTTATGATAAAGGTTACAGGTATTACCTTAATTTCAGCTATGATGTATCAAGAAAAATAGCTCTTTGGTTTCGTTTTGCTCAAACTTTTTATCCTGATAAAAAATCTTCAGGCACAGGGTTGAATGAAATAAATTCAAGTAAGAAAAGTGAAGTAAAAGTACAGGCCTTAATTAATTTTTAGTTTTTCATCAATCAAAAGCAGCACAAGCATAATTGAATTTGTCCTTTTATCACGGAATATTGTATGTTTGAGAACATTTAACAATGCATTAGGGTTTAGCTAAACCTTGATTTAATAATTCAAAAAATTTAAAACACAAATGAGAAGATTTTTATCACTGTTTACAGTGCTAATGCTCTGTGGAGTATTTGCATTTTCACAAGGCCGGGTGGTGACCGGTACTGTTACTGATGAAAAAGGTGTTCCAGTTGAGGGGGCTTCAATAAAAGTGAAAGGAGCCAGAACCGGAGCATCAGCGGATGCGAATGGTAACTTTCGTATTACAGTCCCTCAGGGCGGTTCATTAATTGTAAGTGGTGTTGGCCTAACTACAAAACAAGTAACAGTTGGTGAAGAAAACACTGTAAACGTTGTAGCACCAAGAACCAGTTCTGAACTATCGACAGTTACCGTTACAGGCTATGGTATCAGGCGCCAGGCTAAAGAACTTGGTACATCAACTGCCAAGCTTTCCAACAACGATCTTACACAGGCCAAAGTGACCAACATTGCTACTGGTTTATCGGGTAAAGTGTCTGGTCTTCAAATTAATAGCGTAAATAGTGGTGTTGGTCAATCTACAAGAATTACCCTTCGCGGTAACCGTTCTATTCTTG
>CAXSEB010000069.1:4643-9455 GCA_964235805.1 uncultured Chitinophagaceae bacterium
TTCTTGGTAACAACCAGGCTTTAATTGTGGTAGATGATATCGTAATGTCGAGAGATGCAGGCGGTACTATTCTTGCTGCTTTAAACCCAAATGATATAGATAATATTTCGGTTTTAAAAGGTAGTGCTGCTTCTGCTTTGTATGGCTCTGATGGATCCAATGGCGTTATTATAGTAACTACAAAAAAAGGTACAAAAGGAAAACCTGTTATCAGATTCAGTAATGTTACAGAAATCCAGGAAATTGCTTATTTGCCAGATCTTCAAAATAAGTTTGGTCAATATGGTGGAGAATTAGATCCTAATCAATATCCCGGCATAGTGTATTTTCCTGAAAATTCGTTTGTTCCTTATGTTCCTTATGAAAACCAAAATTATGGACCTGCATTCAATGGTGCTCCTATAACCCTTGGCGCACCCGTAAGATTTTTTAATGCTGACGGAACTTTTTTCGATTCTCTACAACATGGTACTTATTCCCCTAAGCCAGGAGCAAAAAAAGCTTTTTTCAATAAGGGACTTACAGTGCAAAATGATCTATCTATATCCGGCGGTGATGACAGAAGCAAATTTTTTCTTGGAATTCAAGATGTAAATATTCAGGGTACAGTACCAAAAGATAAAAATCACCGAAATGTTTTTCGTCTAAATGGTACAAGAGAGTTCGGAAGGCTAACAATTGGGTATTCTGCTAATTATACTATTTCACATCAAAATACAACTCCTCCTGCGTTTGGTATTGAAGGGGCATCTGGTACATTTGGAGGATCTTATTATCAAAACCGCCCTGTATATTGGACAGTAATAAATACTCCGGCAAGTGTTGATCTGAGAGATTATCGTGATTGGAGAAATAATCCCTTTGCAAGTCCAAATGGTTATTTTAATGCCTATTACGGCAATCCATGGTGGCAAATTGATGCCAGCAGATTCGATGAAAAGCAAAACACAATTCTTGGAAACGTCTCTTTAGCCTACAAAGTTACCGATTGGTTTAACATTTTAGGAAGAGCAGGTATCTCAAGATATGACAGAACTCAAAAATTTACCCGGGAAGGTTTTGTATTTGCTGATTGGGCAAAAGCCGATGTTTATGGTTCTGGCAGAAGTGTAAGTGATGCACTTCCGGAAGATTATGATGCCTTTGCTTACAACAACCGTTTAACGGGTGATCTTTTGGCAAATTTTAATAAAACATTTGGTGATTTTTCTGCAAAACTAACCTTAGGTGGAACTACTTTTGATGAAACAGCAAGAAGAGTAAGTCTTGCTGCGGGGGCTTTAGTTATTCCAAACTTTTATAACATTAGTAACCGGGTGGGTGAAGCAGGCGTAGCCGAAAATCTAAATCAGTACCGCAAAATTGGTGCTTTTGGAGAATTGACTTTGGGATATCATGACTACTTATTTGTTCATGCATCATTTAGGAACGACTGGGATTCAAGGCTTGGTAAAGACTTGAGAAGTTACAGTTATCCTGCTGTAGATGCATCTTTTGTATTTACTGATGCAATTGCTGGGTTAAAGGACAATAGATTTTTAAACTACGGTAAGATAAGAGCGGCTTACGGAAAAACAGGTCAGGTAAGTGTTGATGCATATAACCTGGAAAATGTATTTAATTCTGCAGCGAACTTTCCTTATGGTGGCACAGCTGGGTTTACTGTATCAAATGCGTTAAATAATCCTTTATTAAAACCAGAATTAACTACTGAAAAGGAAGTTGGTCTTGAATTAGGATTTTTGCAAAATAGGGTCAATTTAACTTTAGCCGCATATAAAACAAACACCGTTAACCAAACACTTCCTGTTCAGGTGAGTTCAGCAACAGGATTTACATCAGCTCTTTTAAACAGCGGGGAGATGCAAAACAAAGGCATCGAGGTTGATCTCAGGTTAACTCCAATACAAAATACAAGAAGTGGTTTAAGATGGGATATCGGAGGTAATTTTAGCTATAATGAAAATGAAGTTGTATCTCTTTATCCTGGTATTGATAACTTTTTACTTACCGGTGCAGGCGAGCAATATGTTGTAAAAGGAGCTGCGTTTCCTCAGATTAAATTAACTGATTGGAAGCGTGATTCTTTGACAGGACGTATAATTGTAGACAAGAATTCAGGATTTCCTTCACCCAATGATACTTTAACTCAGTATGGAACTTCAAATCCGCCTTACAGGGTTGGTTTAAATACCAGTATCAGTTTCAAAGGAATAACCTTGTCTGTACTTGCTGAAGGCAGATTTGGAGGTGTGTTTTATAATGACGAAGGTCAGGATCTTGATTTTACCGGTGTTTCAGCTTACTCTGCTCAAATGGATCGTACAAGATTCATTATTCCTAATTCTGTTTATGATGATGGTACCGGAAAGTATATTGCCAATAACAGCATCGCTGTTAAAAATGGTAATAATGATTTTTGGGCAAGTACCTGGAACCAGGTTCAAAGCAATTATTTAAATAGTTCAGACTTTTGGAAATTAAGAGAGGTGGCCCTAACGTTTGAATTGCCTAAAAGCTTATTATCTAATGTTCAATGGATAAAGCAATTAAGCGTAGGTATTGTAGGTCGTAACCTTTTCACCTGGAGACCAAAAGAGAATGTTTGGACTGATCCTGAATTCAGTAATACTACCAACAATTACATAGGAACTACAGATATTAATCAAAACCCTCCAACACGGATATTTGGAGCTAATGTGAACGTTACATTTTAATTAAAGAGAAATAAATATTTGAAAAAATGAAAAAAATCTTTCTGGCACTTACCGCTTTGATTATTTTAGGCGTAAGTTGTAAAAAGGGTTACTTAGATGTGAATACAAACCCGAATCAGTCTACTTCTGCTGATCCTAGTTTAGTATTGCCTGCTGCCCTTGCTAACACAGTTGCTACATGGTACCCCGGCCCAACTTTCACAGCAGGATGGATGGGTTCATGGGCCATCAGCGGAAGTTTTGCGATAAGCTCAACCGATTTCACTACTTATAAAATGACGAATGATTTTGGTGATGCTCTATGGCAAACTATTTATGATAACCTTGAGGATTACCAATATATAGATGACAAAGCAGGTGCAAATGGCCAGCTGTTTTTGCAAGGTGCAGCAAAAATTATGAAGGGCTACCAGTTCCATCATCTTGTAGATATGTTTAATGATGTGCCTTATACAACTGCATTAAAAGGCGTTGCATCCTTAAGGCCAACTTACGACAAAGGTATGGACGTATACGACAGTTCATTTAACCTAATAACTGACGGCATGAACCTAATTAGTGCTGCTACTTCTACACCGGAAGCAAAGTCTGATATTATGTTTGGAGGTAATAAAGACCTTTGGATGAAGTTTGCTAATACCGTTAAATTGAGAATGTTATTAAGAATGTCTCAATTAACCGCTAAACCAGCTTTTTTTCAAACAAACCTTGACTTACTTAAGAATGACCCTAACGGATTCTTAGGTGCAGGAGAAGATGCTTTGGTTCAACCTGGTTATTCTAATTCTCCAGGTAAAGGAAACCCATTCTGGCAGCGTTATTTTAATACCACCGGAGGTGAACAATCCAGCTTTGGAGATTTTTGGAGAGCAAGCGCCTTTGGGTTAAACTTTTATAACGCCAACAATGACCCACGCCTTACACAGGTTTATGCACCAATCGGCACAGCACCGACTTATAGTGCTCCTTTTAATTATGTAGGTAATGAGTTAGGGCTTCCAAATGGCAATGCAGTTGGTAGTGCGTCATCGGGTTTTGGACCAGGTGTTTTTAAAGGTCTTCAATACAACCAGGATACCAGTGCGCTTGTAGCGAATACATCTTTAGGCGCTTCTGCACCTGCAGTAATGATGCTTGCCGCGGAAAGTTTTTTCTTACAGGCTGAAGCGGTGGCATTAGGCTATCTTACAGGTGATAACATGGCATTATATCACCAAGGGATTGTTGAATCATTCCGCTATTATGATGTTCCGGATTACCAGGCAGCTGCGGAAGCATATTATGCTCAAACTGACAAACCTGACGTTGCTTATCCACCAACTGGTGATCCATTGGCTAAGCAAACTGTTATCTTACGTCAAAAATGGGCTGCACTTAATTCTATAAACAGTTTTGAGGCTTGGTGCGATTATCGGAAATTCAATTATTTACATAACGGGAACCCTCCTTATTCTGGACCACTGGGCGACACTCCTTTTAGCGTTTCGCCTTATATTGACATTGCAAAAATTCCGTTGCGTTTAAAATATCCAACAAGCGAATATTCCAAGAACTCTGCTAACGTTGCTGCAGAAGGCACTATAGATCATCAAACATCTAAAGTGTGGTGGATACAATAATTAACTTAATTGATGTTTCAAATTATAACCATAAAAATAAAAATAAATAAATCGTTCGGTCTCATTGGAAGTTTCGTTTTTCTCCTTACGATGCTCAACTCTTGTGTTAAAGATCGTAATACACTCGCAACTGATTTCTCAAAAGCAGGAAGTATTGTTGACTTACCTGTAAATGGATTTCAAGTACTTGCCTTTGATTTAAAGCCAACCGCTGATGAAGTTAAGATTTATGTAGAACTTGGGGGCCCTTTGCCAGATAGGGACGTAGAAGTTACTTTAGCACTTGATCAGGCTACATTAGATGCTTATAATTTGGCCAATACTGATACAACTGTTACGGATACCAATCCTGAACCGACAGGCGATGTAACTCACTTTGTTCAATTGGGTGATTCCGCATTTTCAATCAATTCATTGAAAGTAACCATTAAGAAAGGAGAGAGGCTTGGATTTACAACTTTAATGGTAAACTCTAC
>CAXSEB010000070.1:0-9383 GCA_964235805.1 uncultured Chitinophagaceae bacterium
CCTCTGCATCAAGAGAGGTTAACTGCCCGTCAACAGGCGCACGCACAATAAGATCACCAACTTTTTTGCGCATAACCTGTAAGGCGTTTTGTGTACGCTCAAAAGATTGCCTTGCCTGGTTAGATTCAAGCTTTGTAGATGAAGAATCCTGTTTAAGTACTTTATCTGCAAGCCGCTTTTTTTGCAACTGGTAATTATAACTATTTTCCGCCTGCTTAAACTCCTGCGAGCCAATGGCCTTCTGGTCAAATAAACGCCTATCTAAGTTATATACACGTTCAGCTTCTTTTAAAGCATTATCAGCATCTGTAAATTGGGTTAATTTACCAACCGTATTTTGTTGGGCAGCATTGCGTGATATCTGCATTTGTGTAAGCAGGTTAAACACTGACGTTTCCTGGTTTACAAGGCTAAGCTCAAGATCGGTATTGCTGAGGCGTAAAATCGGCTGGCCTTTTTTCATCATAGCTCCATCATCCACATACTTTTCCTCTACACGTCCGCCTTCAATAGCATCAAGGTATATTGTAGTTACAGGGAGAACAATACCATTCACCGGGATGAATTCCTTGAAAGGTCCTTTCTTAATCTCACTGATTGTAATGCGTTCTGTATCTACATTTAAACGGCTTTTACCCGATGTAAAATAATAGCTTGATATTATGAGCAAGATAACGCCTGCAATACCGGCAATTGTTAGTATTCTTTTCCTGCTCCATTTCTTTTTTGCAATAACTCTATCCACTTGTATTTTATTTTAAAGTCATCATTCTATAAAACCACATCTCCGCTTCCTCAACTCATTAACTGTTAAGACAACCATATGCCAGAATAATTAAGCAGTGAAAAACAAAGCGTTAGAAAGAAATTTTAATTAAAACTGTTTGTTATCATTACAGGCGGTGTACGCTTTTGATACAATTGTCTGAACCATGATTTATAGAATAAAAGGATTATGGCGAAGTGAAAAGAATCATGGATTATTGTAATTTAATTTAATCACACAGTGAATCAGGTTTATTTGAGTGAAAATTATAGAAGCTTCATAACAGTATAATGAAATAAATATTCTTTTAAAAAACAAACGGTATAAATTTAGTACATCAACAAATTGAAACTGAATTGATATCCCTTTAATCATAACGCCACAAATCGTGGTTCAGACAAATGCTTTTAAAAAACGCCTCTATACTAATTATTGATGACGATCCTGATGTTTTAACAGCCGTACGCCTTTTGTTAAAAACAGAAGTTAAGGAAGTACTGACAGAAAAAAATCCGGAGAACATAAGATCACTGCTGGCAAAACAATCATTTGATGTTATCCTGCTGGATATGAATTTTAATAGTTCGATTAATACAGGAAACGAAGGAATATTCTGGCTTAATAAAATTAAAGAACTCAAGTCAAACGCAGCAGTAGTAATGATTACAGCTTACGGAGATATAGATCTGGCAGTGCGTTCATTAAAAGAAGGTGCGGCAGATTTTGTAATAAAGCCATGGCATAACGAGAAGCTGCTAACTACTATTAAAGATGCATTGAATAATAAAGGTCAGAATAAACTTACATCAAAAGCGAATGAAAACACTCCCACAATTCTTAATAAAGAATTATTAGGAGAATCTGATGCAATGAAGGAAATCTTTTATAAGATTGAAAAAATTGCGCCAACAGATGCCAACATCTTAATACTTGGAGAAAACGGAACCGGTAAAGATCTGATAGCAAAAGCAATTCATCAGCAATCAATGCGGGCAACTAAACCATTTGTAAAAGTTGACGTTGGCGCCTTGACAGAAAGCCTGTTTGAAAGTGAATTATTTGGTCATAAAAAAGGAGCGTTCACTGATGCAAGAGAAGATCGCACAGGCCGTTTCCAGGCTGCTGATGGCGGCACATTATTTTTAGACGAGATAGGAAATATCTCTCTTCACCAACAGGCAAAGCTTTTAAGTGTTTTACAAAACAGGCAGGTAATGCGGCTCGGTGATAATCAACCAATGTCAATAGATATCAGGCTTGTTTGTGCTACCAATGTTTTATTAAGTGAGTTGGCCAATGAAAATCGTTTTAGAAAGGATCTTATTTACAGAATAAATACCGTTGAAATAATACTGCCGCCATTACGTAAGCGTGGAAATGATATTATTTTACTCGCCGATCACTTTAGTAAAACTTATTGTGCAAAATACCTGAAACCATGTAAGGAGTTTGATAAAAGTGCTATTGAGAAATTATCAGGCTATAACTTTCCAGGCAATGTGAGAGAACTTCAATATACTATTGAAAGAGCAGTTATAATGGCCGACGATGATGTGTTAAGTGGAAAAGACATCATTTTTTCTCCAATAGAAACTTTTAAAATGGATGACCTGCAACCGGCAGAAACTAAATTAAGCGCAGTAGAAAAAAACACTATTTTAAAAGTTATTGAAAAGCACAATGGCAACATATCAAAAGCGGCTAAAGAGCTGGGGCTAACACGTACTGCATTATACAGGCGTTTGAATAAGTATGACATTTAAAACCGCATTCTTAAGAATGATTATGCTTAGTTTATTATAAGAATAAACGCTTTGATAAAAAAAATTCACAAGTAAATAAAACAAGCTCAGTCTTCTCGCCTATCAGAGAAGACACGGGGTTAGATTATGAAATTTAAACACTTTGAATGGAAGATATTATTAAGAGTAGTGCTATTACTTATAACGCTTATTGCAGCTGCCTTTTGTATCGTTAAAGCATGGTTACCTTACCTGGTAATTATTTTGCCGGTTGTCATCTACCAGGTTGTTGAGTTTTACAGCTTTCAGCGCAAAGCGCATGAAGAATTAAACCAATTTGTTGAATCTATTCACTACCGCGACTTTTCCAGGAACTTTGATGTAAAGCATGCTCCGATTGAATTGCAGCCTTTAAGAAAAGGCTTTAACGAGATAAACAGCGCATTTAAAATTATAAGTAAAGAAAAAGAAACTCAATACCAATATCTGCAAAAAATTCTTGAGCTGGTTGATACCGGCATCTTATCGTATAAGTTTGAAACAAGTGAAGTTGTTTGGATGAATGAATCGCTTAAAAAGATGTTGCAGTTGCCTTATCTAAAAACTATAAATTCTTTGTCACGCCGGGATGAAGAATTATTCAATCACCTGATTGCACTAAAACCCGGCGAAAGTAAAATTGCAATTGCCCATTTAGAATCTACCTCTTTTAAAGTGTTATTGTCGGCAACGGCATTTCAAACCGATGGAGAAAAATACAAATTGATCGCCTTTCAAAATGTTGATGAAGCGCTTGATGAAACAGAAGCAAAAGCCTGGCAAAAATTGTTAAGCGTAATGACACACGAGATCATGAATTCCATTGCGCCAATTTCGTCGCTGGCAGATACACTTATGAATCGCCTTAAGCAATCTATGACAAGTCTTAATAATGACTCCGGCAGTGTTGACGATCTTGAGTTGGGTATAGAAACAATTAAGAGAAGAAGTGAAGGCTTATTAAAATTTGCTGAAACCTATAGGAATCTAAACAAAATAACCACTCCAAATTTAAAGAAGATCTATGTAAGAGATTTATTTGAAAGCTTAAACCGGTTAATGCAACCAACTCTTGATCAGAAAGATATTGATCTTGAAATAGTATTAAAAGATACAGCGCTTGCTGTTGAAGCTGACAACAGTCTTATTGAGCAGGTTTTAATAAATCTTGTAGTAAATGCCATTGAAGCGGTTAAAGATAAAGCGGATGCAAGGATAATATTATCTGCAAATAAAGATGCAAAAAACAAAGCAGTAATTAAAGTTTCAGATAATGGTGCAGGAATGCCACCGGAAATGGTTGATAAAATTTTCATTCCTTTTTTTACCACGAAAAAAACCGGCAGTGGAATTGGCCTAAGCCTGTGCAAACAAATTATGATGCTGCATAAAGGAAATATACAGGTTTATTCTGAAGAAGGAAAAGGCACTTCTATGTTGCTGCACTTTTAAGTTGGAAGCCGTGACTTAGCCGCCGGCAACTTAATATTTAATTAACAAATTCCATTTACAAATCAGTGTTTAATGGCAACAATGCCAATATGATTTTTGTTAAGTGTATCAATAACATCAGCTTTTATGTTACCAGATATAACAAGCGTTTTGGATAAGCCTGCTAAACTTTGGATGCCCAAAAGGGTTCTTTTTACACCTGACGCACTTGACGAGCCTTTCGGAAAGAAGATATTGGAAAAAGCAGAAGCTTACAATCTGCCGGTGGAGATTTTAAAAAATAACCGTATTACCGGTTTGCGTGGAGAGACTGAACGGGAAACTTATAAGCTGGCAAAAAATACTTTGGCCATAGTGAATGCTTCACCTTCTGCTTTCAGGCTCAGGCCAATTCCTCCGTCCGCCGATTTTCAGTTTCATCTTGCTGAAGGCTGCCCGGCGCATTGCCAATATTGTTATTTAGCAGGCAGTTTGCAGGGGCCGCGAGCTATACGTGTATTTGCAAATCTTCCGTTGATTTTGAATAACACGAAAAATTATAAGTTGCCTGGTAAAATCACTTCTTTTGAAGCAAGTTGCTATACCGATCCTCTTAGTATTGAACATCTTACCGGAAGCCTTGCAGAAACAATTGCTTACTTTGGCAATCAATCTGACATGCATTTGAGGTTTGTAACTAAATTCGATTCAGTTGACCCATTGTTGAAGATTGATCACAACGGGCATACTCGCTGGAGGATCAGCCTGAATGCAAACACCATTAGCCGGCGGCTGGAAGGAGGCACTGCTAATATTAGCGCACGAATAAAAGCGTTGCGAAAGCTGGCACTTCCTAAAAATGATGGCGGCGGCAATTATCCAATTGGAGTTGTGCTTGCACCAATTATGCCGATAGAAAACTGGCAGCAAGAATATACAATGCTGTTCGAAGAATTGAAGCAGAACCTTGATTTTCCGGTAAACTTAACTTTTGAGTTGATTACACACCGGTTTACTCCAGGCTCTAAAGAAGTGTTATCAGGCTGGTATCCAAATACAAGTCTTGAAATGGATGAGGCTTCACGGGCAGTAAAACGTAATAAGTTCGGTGGAACTAAATATGTTTATACATCCGATACGATGAAAGATTTAAAGAACTTTTTCTACAGAGAAATACATGATCATTTTCCTCAGGCTGATATTTTATATTGGACGTAATACTTCTAATTGAGAATTGAGAATTGACAATTAAAAAGGCCTTATGATATTCAAGGTTCTCCCAATTATTAAAATTGGTGCTTTAATTTTCAATTATCCATTATCAAATTTCAATTAAGGATTACCGCTTATCCTTTAAAAGGGCCTCCTCATACAAAACACTGTTCTATGTAATGCAAAGTACTTAGTTTTGGATTGTAATAATCTATAACAAGTACTAAAAAATTTACAATGAAAACCTTCATTACTATCTTAACTGCTTTATTTTCAACGTATTCAGTAAGTTTATTTGCACAAGGAAAAACAGGCAACGTAACAGGAATCATCTACGACGAATACAAAAAACCAATAGAAGCTGCGACTTCTTCCTTGTTTAAATCCCAGGATTCGACATTAGTTAAAACTATTTTATCTGATAAATCAGGAAGATTTGGATTTGAAAAAATTTCATATGGCAAATATTATGTTTCCATATCATCCGTTGGCCGTAAGCCTTCTAATTTACAAACGGTTGAAGTAAACGAGTCGAGCAACAATATCGCTTTAAGTCCAATCAATCTTATTCCTCTCTCAAAATTGTTAACAGCGGTTAACGTAAATACTAAAAAGCCTTTAATAGAACAAAAGGCTGGAAAAACAATAATTAATGTAGAAGCTTCTTCCACCAATACGGGCTTAAACGCACTGGAACTTCTTGAGAAGTCTCCGGGTGTAACTATTGATAACGACGACAACATTAGCCTGAAAGGGAAACAGGGAGTATTAATATTAATAGACGGAAAGCCATCTTACCTGAGTGGTAAAGATCTTGCGGCATTGCTAAAAAGCATGCAAAGTACAAGCTTGTCTCAAATTGAAATTATGACGAACCCTCCCGCAAAATATGATGCTGCAGGTAACTCAGGCATCATTAATATTAAAACAAAAAAGGGAACTATAAAGGGAATGAATGGAAATACAACCCTGGGTTATTCCCAGGGAGTTTATGGCAGGATAAATGGCGGACTTAACATCAATTATCGAAACAACAAGCTAAATCTCTTTGGTGGTTATAACGGAGGTAATTATGAAAACTACAATTCGCTAAATATAAAGCGCAGTTTTTATAAGGCTGATAAACAAACAATTTCCGGAACCGCAGAACAGCTTACAACAATGCATTTTAAAGGAGATTATCATAATGTAAAAGCAGGGCTTGATTACTATTTTTCTGATAAAGATGTTGCCGGCTTTGTGATAAACGGAAATTTTAATACACATCACGAGAACTCAAATGGAGATTCTTACATAAAAGATGGTTCCGGTGGTGTTAATTATAAACTTATATCAGAAGCAACCAACAAAAGATTGTCAACAAATATATCTTCAAACTTTAATTACAAACACACCTTCGATTCTGCGGGCAGAGAACTAAGTGCTGATCTTGATTATGTATATTATAATAACACCGGTAACTCCAGGCTTAGTACGCAAAGCTACAATGCCAGCAATGTTAAAGATGGCAACGACATTATTTTACACGGAAATATTCCATCTATAATTAATATTTATAGCGCCAAAACGGATTATGTGCATCCTTTTAAAAAAGGTTTAAGGCTTGAAGCAGGATTGAAATTCAGTTTAGTTCACACAGATAACACAGTTGATTATCTGCGTAACAATGGCAGCGGCTTTTCAATGGATGACCGCAGTAATCATTTTCTTTATGATGAGAACATTAATGCAGCATACGGAATACTTTCCAAAACAATAAAGAAGTGGGAACTTACAGGTGGGCTTCGCCTGGAAAATACTGTATCCAAAGGACACCAGGTTAAAAATGATTCTATCTTTAAAAGAAATTACACAAGCCTTTTCCCGAATGCAGGAATTACCTGGAACGCCAGTGAAAAAAACCAGCTAAGTGTAAGTTACAGCCGCCGCATTTCAAGGCCTGATTATGAAGATTTGAATCCATTTGTTTTCTTTCTGGATTCCCTTACATACGAAGAAGGAAACCCTTACCTGTTGCCTGAGTTTACTAATAACATTGAAGTAAGTCATACCTACAGAAGGTTTTTAACCACAACTCTTAATTACACTCAGACCAGCAACATCATCACACAGCTCTTAAAACAGGATACGCAAAAAAGAACCACTTATGTTACGAAGGATAACTTCAACTCTATGAAGCAGTATGGCATTGCTATGATGGTGAATATGCCAATTGTAAAGTGGTGGAACGTTAACGTGTATGCAAATGTTTACAACAATCATTACAAAGGAGTTTATAACGCCGATCCTGTATCTGTACAATTCACCAGCCTTAATACCAACATGAACAATAGCTTTACACTCGGCAAAGGCTGGACAGGTGAAGTAAGCGGATGGTACAATAGTAAAGCATTACGGGGCTTGTTAGTATCTAATCCAATGGGTTCAGTAAATGCTGGTTTATCGAAGCAGGTGTTAAAGAAGATGGGAACTGTAAAGCTTGGTATAAATGATATTTTTAGCACTCAGCAATTTTCAGGTTATGTAAAATACAGCGACGTAAATGTAGATGTGAGAAGCAGGAGATCGAGCAGACAGTTCAATATCAATTTCAATTATCGATTTGGTAAGAAAGATATACCTGCGGCTCGCAGAAAAAGTGGAGGCGCAGATGATGAACAAAACAGGGTGAAAAGCGGAGGAGGTAATTAGGCGCTATGTTCAGCTAAGTAAACAAAGTTTGTAAAAGCGAAGGTAGAGGCCGCATAACATACTGTTATTGCGGCCTTTTTAATTTAATAGGTTTTAGACCTTTAAAAAGTGAACTAATTATTTCAGGTTCGCCAAAACGGTCTGTATATATTGCGGCAAACAGTCACTATGTCCTTTGCCAGCAAAGGCAACCAACGTAACGTCGGCACCTTTAGCTTTCATTGCATCATAAGTCTTTTTAGAGTTGAAGAAAGGAACATAGTTGTCCTTTTCTCCATGGCAAAGAATGATCTTAGCTTTAGGCTTCCAGTTCCAAAGGTCGTTTTCTTCAAGCGCATTTTGTAAGGCAGTGGCTTTGCCTTCAGCATAATCTTTTCTAAATGTTGAAGTAAACAAAACATCCGGCTTTAGGGGAATTGTTGCTTCAGGATTTTCTTTTAAACGGCTTGCATAAGGCTCATTAAAATAATAATTCAGTGGCTTATTAATTTTATATAACCAATTATAACTTTGCAACACCCACGCATAAGAATTAATATATTTAAAATCATCTTTGCTGTTAAGTACATGTTCTGCAAACGCACTGGGATAATAAGCTCCTGCCATAGGTGCAGCAGCAGTTACCAAAAATTCGTTTGAAAACTTTTCTTCAATATTTTTAACTACAGCTAAGGCAACGCCTCCACCCTCGCTCCCAGCCTGTAAAATAATTTTTACCATTTAGCTTTATGTCTTGCGAATCGCAAAACTCTTTTGCTGCACGGAGCATATCAATACAAGTTTCTGCAATAGAATTATAGGCGCAGTATGGGTGTTTTAGATGTTTTGTTGTTCCATAGCCAATATAATCAGGCATTACCATAAAATATCCCATTGAACAAAACAGCCCTCCCAATAACACTTCACTGTTGTATTGAGAAAGATAACCTGGCGCAGAGCGCTCTGAAGAAGGAAAATAAGTGCCATGATTATAATTCATTAACGGCAAAGGCTGGTTACCATCAGGCACCAATATGGCACCTGAAGCTATTACCTGTTTGCCATCAATATCATGTGTTTTATAAGTTACGCCGTATGCTGAAAAACCATTTTTTATGTATGTGCTTACTATCCATACTTATCTTTTAATTGCTGCGCAGAAAAAGTGTATTTTTTTTCAAAAGAAACAAGATAAGAGAATGAGGTATCTTTTGAAAGTAGAGGTGCTCTATCTTCCCTGCTGGTGCAGCCAATATTTAATAAAGCCGGCATAAATGTAAGTAAGTAAAGTAAAAGTTGCATTTTTCGATTATCAACTAACAAATATCAAAAGCTGAACCACACAACTAATGCCGTATTAGCTTTATTGTTAAAATGGCTTTGCAGCAAGATCACGAAAACTGGTAAAAAAACTTCGGATGTGGAAGGATAATAAAAAATGCGGAGAGTTAGGGATTCGAACCCTAGATACGGTTTCCCGTATACACACTTTCCAGGCGTGCTCCTTCAGCCACTCGGACAAC
>CAXSEB010000071.1:0-9349 GCA_964235805.1 uncultured Chitinophagaceae bacterium
TCGCCACCTTTTAAAACTTCTATAAAATCAATATCCTTTGGGTTTATACTGTTTAAGGTAGTTAGAATGCCTTCTTGCGGACCTTCTGCGCCATCAATAAGCAGCAAAGGCTCTGACGTATTATCCGGTGCTTTCATGGACGTAAGACCATTTATAACCAGGTGCCCATTTAAAATATGAACACCGCCTACCAATAATAAAGCATCACCAACACTTTTTCTTTCATCGAGTTGGTCTGACGAAAGTATAGCGGAGGAGTTGCTGACTCTTTTTGACTCATCATAATTAACTTCCCTTTTGCCCCTAACATTAACCACAGGCAACCTTGTGCCTGCGCTATTAAATGTTGTATCCAAGTAGGCATTCCGATACTTCGTTGTGAGTACAGGCTCAGAAGAAAAAACCCGTTTTAAAGATATAGGAGTACTGAAGTGTGGAAATTTCATAGCGTTAGTGGAAACTTTAACTTTCATACTATTGTTATTCAGGCTTCTTGCTTCTACTGCAAATTGTGTATTGTCAGGATAATCTGAAATAGGAAAGCTGAACTGCCCGTTAGTATCCGTGGTGTCCGTCACAAACACTTGTTTATTACTGTTAGAAAAAAGAGTGAGGATTTTATTGGCAACTGGTTTATTCTTTTCATCATAGGCTCTCCCGCTTATAAAAAGCAGACTATCATCAGTAGCAGGCAAAGTATTAGATAAAGTCTTACTCATGTTCTGGTAAGTGTTGCTTCTTAAAAGCATTAATATATCTACGTCAGATTCTCTCTGGCATTGAAGGTGAGCTAAAGGCAGGTTATTAATTGACTGGTAGTCGGTAAGATCAGAAACCTTACATTCATCGGAAGGGTTTATAAAGGCGGTATCTGTAACTGCCACTGAAAACAAAGCAGGAACGGTATTATTAGATGCATCTTTGATGGAAACCGACAAAGTAACTTTATCACGTTTACTGTAAGCACCTTTATCAACCGATGCTTTTACAACCAGGTTATTCTCTTTGATGTAAACACTTCTTTCACTCAAAAATTTAAAGTTATCATCAAACAAATAAAAGGTAGCAATGCCTTCAGGAAATTTTTGTTTAGGCACTTCTAACTCATACAAACCTCGCCCAATGCCTGCAAAGCATAAGTTATCTTTGCTAATGCCAATAACGTACGATACAATGTCCTTCTTGTAAATTGAATCTTCCAATAACACTCTTAAAGTTATTTTGTCTTTATCCTGTTTTGCCACAGCTATTTGCCCTGCATGAAAATTAAATGCCGGAAGAGGATAATTTGTTTCCTTGCCACTGTAGGTTATGTATGCTTTATATTTTCTTGGTGAAGAAGGGAAGAACGCAAACTTTCCAAGGCCAGACTTATCCGAAACGAAATGTGCCACAACGGAGTCACGATTATCTTTAACATATCCGTTTGTCGAAATGCCTTGTTGTTCCGGATCTTCAATTGTAAAAGCAACAGTGTTATCTGCACCTGTGATTACATTACCGCCTTCTGGAAAAAATTTCATCTCGGGAATTTGATCTTTGTTGCCCGGAAAGGTCTTTAATTTTTTCGCCTTTGGATCAGGTTTACCGCTTTTGCTGATAACATAAATTGGTTTTACATAACAGTTATTTGTATCTCCCTCAGCCATTTGCTTTGTATAACCTCTTAACCAATAGTAACCAGGCGTTATGCTCCGCGGTAACGTTATCTCACCATTAAGTTGCTGGTGTGCTGCATCTAATAACGCAATTAAAATAACACTATCCTTGTCATCTACAAGATCAACAAAAATGTATTTGTTACGAGTGTTTACTTTTTGAGACACGGAATTTACAAGGAAGCCTCTGAACCATAAGTTTTCCCCTGCTTTATAAACAGACTTATCAGTCGTGAGATACACCTGTGCCCGGTCCTGGCTCTTTATAGCTGTAAGAAATTTTGCAGTAAAGTAATCTAAATTTTGCTGCAAGTCCTGTGCGTATAAGGAGAGGGAAAGCATACACAACAGGCAAATAATTATTTGACGGTAATAGTTATTAAGCATCGTTTGGTAATTAAAATTACAAGTTAATAAAAATTGTCAAACTGGTAAATGTTTATTATGTAACCTGGTGTTATGTATATTATCGCAACAAACTAACAATCCCCTTTCTTATAATCTTTTTGCCGCTTGACTTTTTAAATTCAAGATAATAAACATAGGTGCCCTGCGGCTGCGGCTCATTGTTAGCTGTTCCGTTCCATTCATCTCCTGCATCTTTTGCTGAAAAAACTAATTTACCCCAGCGATCATAAATCAACAACCTGGTGAAAACATAGCCGTCAGCTGCAAAAATTTTAAATTGGTCGTTGATACCATCATAATTTGGAGTAAATGCGTTTGGTATAAATATATCCTTGAACACTTTCACTGAAGCCTTTGATGTAACGTCACCACAACCAACATTAGACACCGCCCTAATTGTGTATTCGGTGTTTTGCTGAGGATAAACTTTCGGAGTTACCACCGAAGGATCATCCATAAAGGTTGTTGGATTCCATAAATAAGTAACCGCCGTACCTTTCACAGATCCATTCAACAAAACAGTATCACCTGTCACTATCGTTTTGTCCGGGCCGGCACTAACCTGGGGGTTTTTAAACACATTTATAGTAATTTCTGCAGAATCTTTACATCCAAATGAATTTGTAAGAAGAACCTTGTAAATAATTGAATCATGCGGTGATGCCATAGGGTTAGAAATTGTATCATTAGACAATGCTGTTGCGGGAGTCCATTTGAAAGATCCTTGTCCTGAGGCCGATAAGTTTATGGTATTACCCTCACAAATTGAATATAGAGTTTGTGTGGAAACAGTAACTGATGGAAAAACTTTCAGGTTAAATGTGTCAACTGATGTACAACCAAAATAAAAGTTCTGCTGTAATTGGTAAATTCCTGTATCTGCCATACTAACGTTATGTACAATTGCTTTTGGGTCGTTGGAAGAATATCCATTTGGGCCGCTCCATGTATTGCTCAAGGCAGAAGGATCACTGTTAGGAAGTTGAAGATCTTTACTTATACAACCAATTAAAGTTTGCGGTGCATGATGCTCTGGTAAAGGAAAAATTTTAGTATATATTGTGTTAGACACCACACGGCAATGCAAAGAATTAATATTTGAGCGCTCTGCAACCGCCATCCTGTAAAGAGCATCGCCAATTCTGCGGTGTGGAATTACATACGACAAATTCGTTGCACCTGTGATGTCAAACCACGATAAGCCACTATCGGAACTGCTTTGCCATTGAACCACAGGATCGTTAAAACCGGAAGTGTAAGCACCATTTAGGATAAAAGGGTTTGTATAATCAGCGCAAACATTAGCAGGTTCTGTTTTACCATCTATAGTAGCAGTAACGCCGGGACCACAGGCACTAAAGGTAATATCATCAACCACAAACAGATTACCGCAGCCGCGTTTTGCATCAATAGAAAGAGTGAGTACAACTGCGTCCACATCAGGCTGCGTAACGAAGGAAAGTCCATATTGTTTAAAGATTACTCCATCCTCAACAGGAAGACTGCCACTGTTTGCCGTAGCCAGAATTTTACCAGCAAGTGAAGAAACGGTGAAGGTAATGTTAGGTAATTGCGGATTGCTATTACAAGTATAACTGCGCATAACATTGGCTAACCAGGCCGAATATTGGTAGGTTGTATTGGCACACAAACCTGTTGCAGTATCTAAATGGATTAAACCTACTGAAGGAGTTCCCGCTAGTGTCCATGATGCATTCACCAGCATGTATTGGCCATTTAAATCACGTGTATGATCGCCTATTACCGGGTGATAAGGATCAGCGCCTTCAGCCTCGCCGCAACCAAAAATTAAGTTCTGGATAGTATATGAACCTGCATCAGACGGGCAATGGTCAACATAGCTAAAGGATGTAGCTGCTTGAGGCAAAGGTGTGTGACGAGTACCGAAAGTAATATTCACGATTGGATCCCCAAGGTTACCGTTGCAAAGTTGCCCTGCAGATAAGAAAGGAATGCAGAGAATCAAATAACTAAGAAAAGAAAGAATTTTCATCAACCATAAAATCTTGAACGTTCAATACGGCCTCAATAAATATTAAGCATTAAAAATAAGCTAATAAATTAATCATTTATTTCACTTGTTAATTTACTATCTATTCAATAACCTGGTAATTCACGACTCTGTAAAGTGAAGTCATAAAATGTAATCAGATTAATTACCTGATCAACACTGAAGTCCCCTTCTGAAAGATTCTTTTGCCGGTATCATGATTAGTGTAACGCAGCGTCCAAACATAAACACTGGAATCCTGCGGATATTGTCTTACCCGGCCATCCCACCTCTGCAACCAATTATTTGAATGAAACACTAACTGCCCAGTCCGGTTATATACACGAAACTCAAGGTTATCTGCTTTATACGCATTAGTTGGATAGAGATAATCATTTAGCCCATCACCATTAGGTGTAAATGCAGTCGGCACAGCAATATAACAGCTCTTTAAAACCCTGGTAATGCTAACAGCGGTATCAAAGCATCCAGCTGTATTTTGAATGATAAGACTGACCGGATAATTTTTTTCAAGACTTAATACAGGATAATGAAAGGAAGCAGGTGATTTGGCGACACTTGTTGTTCCATTGCCAAAGTTCCAGGTGTAACTAACAATGTCTCCAACACTATTATTTATGAACACCGCAGCATCTTCAGGGCATAACAAATTATTTGTCTCAAAATCCGCTTTCAATGCATTGTTAAGCGAAACAGTGTTTGTGACGGTATCGCTGCACATACCGTTTGATACAGCTAACGTAATTTGTTTTGATCCGAATGTGATATAGTAAGCCGAAGGATTTTGTTGATCGCTTGTGCCTGCGTCATTAAGTTGCCACATCCATTGGTTAACTCCGTTTCTTCCATCATTATTAAAAACAACAGTATCTATTTTGCAGCTCGCAAATATCTTATAAGTAAAATCTGCTGAAACCGTATCTTTAGTTTTGAAATTTAAAGATGCTCCGGCTGGTGTTTCCTGGCCACATTCATCAATTATCGTATTTCCATCACTGCCTTTTATAAGTGTTACCTGGTAATTTCCTTCACTTACAATCGGGCCTGCTAAATTAACGTTGATAATATCGCTCACTCCGTTTATACAATCGCCTTGAGCACTTACTACTCTAACAGGTGAAGTTCCTGTTACAACAAAATCACTTCCATCTGTTGCAATTGAGTTGCAACGTATACTCTTACTAAATACCAATTGTAATACCTGTGGTGAACATTTAATTTGCGTAAGACTGTCCATTGGCGTAGCATTTAGCGGCGCAATGGAAAGCGGCAGGCTGTTTCCCTGCACTATAGCTCTGTCACAATAATCCAGTAAAGTGTTTCCATCTGTTCCATTGTTTACAAAGACGGTATAGTCGCCTGGTGGCAATGCGCTATTCAATGTTAACCTTATAGAATCCATATCAAAGCCACTGCTGCAACCAATTCCGCTTGCGCTGGTAACTGAAGAAACTGCAGGGGAAATTATGAAATCACTGCCGTTTGTGGCCAGACTGCTGCACTTCATTTTCTTATTGAGCGTCACTGTTATTTGCATTGCATCGCAGGAAGATTTTGCGTTTAATAACTTCGGCGAAAGAGTATCTGTAATGCTGGCGGATCCACCACCAAATGATAGTTTATACCCGTTTTGAGAAGATGTGAAATGACTGATTAATAAAAGATAGCTGTGATTAGTCTTTAATAATGGAGTGGCGCTTAAGTTTGGATAAGTGTAGCCAAAACAATTTGCTAAAGAACCAGCAGACGGAGATGTTCCGGTAATTCCGGAATTTCCAGACCAGTTACAAGCAACAAATAAAGAAGCGTTGCTGTAAACTTCGTCTGCATCATGGCCTGTGATGTCAAATATCTGCCAGTCGTAGTCATCGTTAAGATTATCGGGCGTTATTACAAACCCTAATGTGCCTGCACTAAAACAAGTAAATTTATACCAGAACGGATTTACATCAGCTAATGGATCGCTACTGCATGGGCCCGGTATTTTTCTGCCGCCACAATAAGGCACCGTGCTTTGGCTGAAAGTATCTATACCACACACGGGAAAAGCGGTGGACGGTGTTTGACCAAGCGTTGTACAATTTTGTGAATTTACCCGAAGGCTGAAAAGCAAGACAAAAAAAATAGAGATAAGCTTAAATAACATAATTGAATGACCAGTAGGAATAACGCTTCGCTGCAATGTTAAATAATTATTTAAATAATATAATTACAAAGTGAGGTAATAAGGTGATGCCTTGTGCTTAAGCAGATATCTTAACCCTAAGAGTGTACGTTATCAAATTTTTTAAGGCTTATCTTTTATAGTTTTTAAACAAAGAAATTATTTAGAATAATACAATTTAAATTTGTTTATGACAACAGAAATGAATGTGAGGGTTATTTTCAATATGATTTTTATGATATTATTGGTGCAGGTTAAAGCACAACGTAAACCCGAACACAACAATAATCTTTTTAAGGGTTACACTAACAGCAGGGCTCCACTTCGCCAAAATCCATATATAGAACTGCCGCTGGGAGCGATTAAGCCACAAGGCTGGCTAAAAGAAATGCTGTTAAGGCAAAAGAACGGCGCTACCGGAAACTTAGACAAATTGTATCCCCTGGTAATGAATAACCGCAATGGATGGTTAGGAGGTGATGGAGACCAATGGGAACGTGGACCTTATTGGATTGATGGCCTTCTTCCACTTGCTTATATTTTAAATGACAAAGCACTTATTGCTAAAACTAAACCGTGGATTGAATGGACATTAAATAGTCAGCAAGCTGATGGATATTTTGGCCCCTTAAAAGATTATAGTTATGAGCATGGATTGCAGCGTGACAACAGCCGCGACTGGTGGCCGAAAATGGTAATGCTAAAAATTTTAAAGCAGTATTATTCTGCCACAGGCGATGAAAGAGTAATTAAACTGATGACAAATTATTTTAAATACCAGCTGAAAGAATTACCTAACACTCCTTTAGATCATTGGACGTTTTGGGCACGTTACCGTGGCGGCGATAACCTGATGATTGTTTACTGGCTGTATAATATTACAGGTGATAACTTTCTGCTTGACCTGGCAGAATTACTTCATAAACAAACTTTTGATTATACAGATTCTTTTTTAAATACCGCCATGCTTTCCACCGAAGGAAGTATTCATTGTGTGAATCTTGCGCAGGGTATAAAAGAACCGCTTATTTATTTCCAGCATCACCCAGAAACAAAATATGTTGATGCCACCAACAAAGGCTTTGCAGACATAAGGAAATATAATGGCCTGGTTCATGGATTGTACGGCGGAGACGAAGCCTTGCATGGCAATAATCCAACGCAGGGTTCTGAGTTATGCTCAGCAGTAGAAATGATGTTTTCTTTGGAGAACATGATCAGTATTACCGGTGATGTAGCCTTTGCAGATCACCTGGAACAAATTGCATTCAATGCGTTGCCTGCGCAAATAACCGACGACTTTTTAAACAGGCAATATTTTCAGCAAGCCAACCAGGTTATGATAACAAGGCACACAAGAAATTTTGATATCAATCATGGAGGTACTGATGTTTATTATGGCTTGCTGACAGGGTATCCATGTTGCACATCTAATATGCACCAGGGCTGGCCAAAGTTTACGCAAAATTTGTGGTACGCTACGCCGGATGGAGGCTTGGCATCTTTGGTTTATGCGCCAAGTGAAGTAAAAGCTTTTGTAGCAAATGGTATTGAAGTGTCTTTTAAAGAAGACACTAAATATCCCTTTGAAGAAACAATAAAATATACGTTGTCTGCAGATACTAAAACAAAAACTGTTTTCTTTCCTTTTCATCTTCGCATACCGCAGTGGTGTAAAAAAGCTATCATTAAAGTTAATGGCAAATTGTACCAGGAGCCTACCGGTAATTCCATTGTAAAGATAAGCAGGCAATGGAAATCAGGAGATGTTGTGGAGTTACAGTTGCCCATGCACATTGTGAGAAATACCTGGTACGAGAATTCAGTGTCTGTAGAGCGTGGGCCGCTTATTTATGCACTAAAAATAGGTGAAGAACGGAAGAAAGTAATCAATAATAAAGATCCGGTCGAGTATGGAAAGAGCTATTACGAAGTCTATCCAAAAACGCCATGGAATTATGGCTTGCTAAATGTGCCTGATGATAAATTAGAAGAAGCCTTTAAAGTAACTACAAATAGCACGATGCCATTTTATCCATGGAGTCCGGAAAGTGCTCCCATTACAATTAAAACAAAAGGAAAACAAATTCCATCATGGAAACTATATAATGATATGGCCGGACCAATGCCATACAGTGTAGGTTATGGCCTTGAAACAAAAAAAGCAGAAGATATCATATTGATTCCTTACGGTTGTACTGATTTGCGGATTTCTCAATTTCCTGTTGTGGATGAAAAATAGCAAACGATCATTTTTCTTGTGTATTAACACTGCCGGTTTTTTAGCGCATAACAAATTTGTTACAGCACTTATACATAAACAGACTTTAAAATAACTCAACGCTCCAGGTTCTTTGCCAAGGTTCACCAGCGCCAAGCTCGTTAATACCTTCCTTATGTGTCAATTTGCCATCATGATTAACTTTGTCTGCGATACCGCACCATGGCTCAAGACAAACAAAAGGTGCATTTTTGGAAGCCCAAATTCCAAAATAAGGAAAGTCTTCAAAAGCAAAAGTTAACCCATGCGTATCTTTATTAGTAACCAGTTTAATTTGATTGCTTTTAATATGTTTTAGAACAATTGCATCGTTATAAAACAATGATGGCTGCAATTGCAATTTATTATCTTTTAAAGTTATTTTTTGTATATCACTACCGATTAAACCGTCAAGAACGGGGTACCTGTTTAAATCATCTTCTTCATTAAATTTTAATGCATAGTCTGTATAATTAAGATTATTTAGTAACGGAACATTGAATGCGGGATGCCCGCCAACGGAAAAATACATCGTTTTGTTACCAGCGTTTTCTACATGATAGGTACACGATAATTTTGTTCTTTCAAGCCGGTATTCAATCTTAAAAATGAATTCAAATGGATATATCGCCAAGCTGCTTTCGTCGCTTGTTAAAGTAAAAATTGCTGATGTGTTTGATGTTTGATCGGTCTCAAATATCTTATCCCTTGCAAAGCCATGCCGCGGCATTTTGTATTCATTGCCTTCAAACATGTATTTACCATCTTTTAGCTCGCCTACTACAGGAAACAAAACCGGCGAATGTTTGCTCCAGTATTCAGCATCT
>CAXSEB010000072.1:0-4831 GCA_964235805.1 uncultured Chitinophagaceae bacterium
GGACGGAAAATAGATTTTAAGAACACCATGATAATAATGACATCAAACATTGGTGCACGCCAGCTGAAAGATTTTGGTGCCGGTGTTGGATTTCAAACTGCTAACCGGATTCAAAATGCGGATGAAAACAATAAGGCAGTAATTGAAAAATCTCTTAAGCGCACCTTTAGTCCTGAGTTTTTAAACAGGATTGATGATGTAATGATATTTAACAGCTTAACCCAGGAACATATTTTCTCGATTATAGATATTTTGATGAAAGGTGTTACCAAGAGATTGAACAACCTGGGATTTGTATTGGAATTATCAGAGGAAGCAAAAAAGTTTATTGCTGAAAAAGGTTATGATTCTCAGTTTGGTGCAAGGCCACTTCACCGTGCCATACAAAAATACCTTGAAGATCCTCTTGCGGAAGAAATCTTAAACATGAACATTAAGAACGGAGATACCTTAGTTGCTTCGTTTGACGAAGAAAATTCTAAAGTAACCTTCAAAGTAAAAGAGCAGGTTCAGGAGGAAGAAAAGTTTAAAGCCTAAGTTGATGCATATTATTAAATACTAAGCCGGCAATGCCGGCTTTTTTTATTAGGACATTTTAAGAAATCTTAAATTCATTCGCAATGCTCTTAAATTAAACCTGTTGTATACAACTAATTTATGCAAACCATGATTTCAGTTTGTAATTAGCATTAGTGTCCTTAAGCTTCTTTATCACTGATTATAGATCAATTCATTTCCCTTTATAATCAGTTTTTTCTTCAAATAAATTTTTAAATAATGGGCTCTCAGTGTGTTTCCATTTATCCCAAAAAGTAAAATACAAACCGTAGTTGTATTTAAATTGTTTGTGGTGCAAAGAATGGTGAGTTGCACCGATCAGCCATCTTCCTATAAGATGATGGTGCAATTTTCTAGGATATATTTCAACATCTAGGTGATTAATAACACTGCTAAACGTCATAATAGTAAGTTGCAGCAAGATAACATACACATGCATCGGTAGAAATAAAAGCAGTATAGGTAAAAATAACGCCTGCAAAACACCTTCTAACGGGTGAAAAGAAAAAGCTGTCCATGGAGAGGTTATGTTGCTGTCGTGATGAACCTTGTGAACAATTTTAAAGATTCCTGGAAGGTGCATCCAGCGATGGAGCCAGTAATAGTAAGTTTCATGTAGCAGCATTGCAATCAGAAGGCTTACAGGCAGCCACCACAGCGGATATTCAGCTACTGTTGTATAAATTTTTGTATACCCGTTTTGCCACAATACTAATAAAGTTGCCCCGGCCAATGCAAACAAAAAAGCAGTTATCATGCTCCACTTAACCTCTTTTTTAAACTGGTTACTTTTATACTCTTTCTTATTAATTTTTTGGTTAATCCATTTTTGAGGAAACCAATAATAAAATATCAAATAAAACAACCCTGCAATTAAGAAATAACGTCCCGTAATAATAATAAACATTGCCAGTACGGCAGCAATGAACCAAAGAGGGTTTAAAAAGTCAGGCCAATTCATTTTTTAATTTCTGTAGATAAAGTAACAACATACCTGCCTAAAAGTTGGCGGCGCATATTAATTATGCTTAATTGCGGCCGAAGTTTTTGTGAAGACATAAGCCCACCAGATCAGAAGTAGCTGGATTGGCAGCCTTACAATTGTTATCCAAAAATGCGGATTATGTTCATGAATGTAATTAAGCATCATTTGGATGTTGGCAGGAAAAACTGCAACTAGTAACGCGATAATGCCCCATGCAGCAATACTTCTTGTTTGTCCGGGAATCAAAAGAATGCCCAGCAAAATTTCGCAAAAACCACTTATACCTACCAGTGCTTCCGGGCGGCCAAGCCACGCAGGTATTATCTTAATATACATTGCAGGATGAACAAAATGATTAATGCCAGCTAAAACATATAACAAACCCATTAAGTAAACAGACTTTTTTACCATTCAAGCGTTAAGCGAGTGTGCATTGTTGTGTTTGCAAAGAAATAGAGTTAAATTCGTTTTACGCTTAATTGATTTTATTAGTAACTGCATTGTTTAAAAATCTATCATGAAAAATCTTTCCTCTCGCTTTTGTAAGCTTTTAATGTTTGTATTGTTGATGTGCACATGCAATAGAAGCCTCTTTGCCCAGGATCCTGACAATACCATTTTTAGAGATGACTTTAACCGTAGCACCCTTGGAAGCGCCTGGCAGGCTCATCAGACATGGTCAATTGTAAATGGATCTGCTTATAATTATATTGATGGTACCGGTGGAACATTGAGAACAACTGCAAACTATCCTCATGATTCATATATAATTGAAACAACCGCAAAGGGTTTTACGCCAAAATATTTTAGAGAATTTAGAATAACTTTTGGGCAGGCTGATCTCTCAAAAGAAGGAATGTATCAACTTAAATATACAGCATATGGCGGCGGGCGGCTTACCCTGTTGAAAACTGCAAACTACTCGTACAATGTGAAAGTACTTGACGACATAGCGTTATATCCCACGCTTAATGCATTTGATTGGTACGCTTTTAAAATCGCAAAATATAAAAGTGGCCTTATCCAGGTGTATATAGACAAAGGCTCAGGGTACGGCGATATACCGCTTTTAGAGGCGATTGATACAACTTATGGAACGTTAGGGCATGTCGGCTGGCAAGTAGATACTCAAACTATTGCTGAAGAATTTTATGTAGATTATATTTCAGCCCGCAGGCCAGACCTTGAGAAACCTGCAGTAAGAGAAAAAGCTGTTGAAGACAACTTAATCGCTCAAGTGTCTGCCAAAAGTGGTGAAAATTATAAGGTAGTTAAATTACTTCCGGGAACAAAACAATACATCGACAGGGACTATACCATCACTTCTGTTCCAAAATTTTTACAAGGTGCTTCATTTATTCAATCTGCAAACAACGACAAATCCAGTACTGTTGACAGTTTTCTTACTTTTTTTATAAAGAGATCAGCTATAATTTACATAGCTTATGATTCAAGAAGTAATACTCTACCGGCGTGGCTAAATAACTGGACCAAAACGGAATACACAATTGGAACCAGCGATGTAAATGCAGGGGAATTGAATGTTTATGCCAAGTACGTGGAGAACGTAGGAGAACTGTATCCAAATCCAATTGTTCTTGGCGGTAATCTTGCAATGCCGGCAGTTGATGCTAAAACAAATTATCTTGTAGCTGCCATTGAGCCGCCCGATTCAAGAAAATTCCAGGCCGAAGATGCTTTGCTATCAGGAGCCGTCACTGCTGCTGACCACCTGGATTTTCACGGAACCGGCTTTGCAGATTTTCAAAATCCGGCAAAAGATTTTATTGAATGGACAATACCAGTTAAAGTGCCGGGCATTTATAACATAAGCTTCAGGTTCGCAAATGCAAGCGGTGAGGAGAGGTCGTTACAGATTACTGATAACGACGTAGATGCCGGAACACTGAGTTTTTCTCCTCTTTCCTCAAGTTGGTCCGATTGGTTATTTTTAAATGGGTCTGAAATTTTCTTAACACCCGGGGTTCACAAAATAAAACTAACGGCCATGGGAACAAGTGGACCGAACATAGATGAGCTAAGCCTGTCTTATATCACCACTTCTGCTTCTGATAATTTATTGGAAAGATTTGCTACTAAGAAAGTTTCAGACGAGATACAAATTCAGTCATTTAAAGCGTATCCAAATCCATTTTTTGAAAAAACAAAGATTTATTATCAATTGACAAAGAAAGCAAAAGTCATTCTTTCTATATATAACTCACAAGGGCAACTTGTAAAGGCATTAGAAAATAAAATTCATAACGAGGGAAGTTATGTTAATGAGTTTGAGGCCGGCAGAGTTACAAAGGGCATCTATATCTATAAACTGCAAATTGGTAACGAAGTAAAAACCGGTAAATTAATTAAAGAATAAATCAAATTAAAACAAACCAGAGCCAAGGCGGCTCTGGTTATACACTTCAGTTATATTAAAGATCTTCTGCTTAAAACTTAGTAAAGCTTATTGATCTGAAAAAGCTCGTTTATTAATGTATCAATTATTTAAAAGCATTCTTTAATTCATCTGCTGCAAAGCTTTGAGCTTCTTTTGCATTCGGTACTACTGCAGCCATACCAAAAAACTCGTGTGTTACTCCATTGTATAATTTATAATTTGTAGCAACACCAGCTTTTTTTAAATTGTCCGAAAGCGTTTGTCCTTCACTTCTTAAAGGATCATATTCCGCAGCAATGATTGTGGTAGGCGGCAAACCTTTAAGATTAGCTGATACCAAAGAGATCATAGGATTTTTTCCTTCTGATGAATTGTTCAAATATTTTCCAAAAAACCATTTCATCATACCTGAATTTAAAGGTTTGGTGCTATCACTTTCTTTATAAGATGCAGTGTTAAAATCATAACCTGCTATTGGGTAAACCAATACTTCATGAACTGGTAACTGGATTCCCTTATCCCTTGCCATCATGCTTACTGCTGCTGCAAGGTTTCCGCCGGCGCTTTCACCTACAACCGCAATACGCTTTACGTCACCTTTAATACTTGCAGCATTTTTTACAGTCCATTCATAAGCAGCATAAGAATCGTTATGTGCAGTTGGAAACTTAAATTCCGGTGCCTGCCTGTAAGCCACTGAAACAACTACAGCTTCAGCAAGATTAGCCAAGCCCTGCGCAGAAGCATTATATGTATTTAAATCAGCAATAACCCATCCGCCGCCACGAAATCTTGATAAAATAAAAAACAAGATAACAGCAAGTAAAATTATTGTTTTTAATGAAGGACCTTGTGATGATGTACTTTTTGGTGCAGCCTTATACTCTCCT
>CAXSEB010000072.1:4841-5253 GCA_964235805.1 uncultured Chitinophagaceae bacterium
CCCTGCGCAGAAGCATTATATGTATTTAAATCAGCAATAACCCATCCGCCGCCATGATAATACACAATCACCGGGTAAATGCTTTTACCTGTTTTGGGAGTATAAATTCTAACATTGATTTGTCCGCCCTTTACAGGAATACTTTTGCCAATTGTATCAACGTTATTAGGTGGCATAGGAATATTGCGTTCCTGCATCACAGCCATAGCTGCATCAGCAGGAGATGGCTGTTTACGAGCCTCTTGTGCTGATAATGTTGTTATCGGAGGAGCCTTAAAACTCACTAATTTTTCTATCACCACAGCCATCGGATCAGTCATATCCTTTCCCCATGCAGGTTTTTCGCCAGCTGGCTTCAGTTCTGCTGGCTTTTGGTTGTTTGCTGTATCTGTAGTAGCTGTTACTGTTGTAC
>CAXSEB010000072.1:5263-9334 GCA_964235805.1 uncultured Chitinophagaceae bacterium
TGTTTACTTGAATTATCAGATGTTGAATTGTTACCGCATGAGGTAAGAAATACACCAATTAATGCAGGAAGCAGCATTTTGTTTGTAAGAAATTGTTTCGTGTTCATATAGTTTTTTAATTATTTAAGGGTAAAATAAACAAATTTATTAAGCCTTTGTTTAAGAATCTGATTTTCGCTTTGTTTAATCTGCAACACTAATTTTATATATCTTGTATCTTTAATATTACATTACCACGTTAATGGCTTTATCACTATTTCAACGGTAATAAACAACGGTTGCAGGCGTTAATTATAAAGCAACTCATATAGATCGACGTATGTTATTTAAGTTACAAGATTCTCACAGGTTTACATTAACACATGATACACAAAGGCAAAATCCCTTTAAATCGTTTTGGATGGCTGGCTTTGAATGCACCGATAAGTTAAATGCATTTGGTAAAAGAGTTGATTTTTTGCATGCAACGGGGCATTTTGATATGCTGGAAACGGATTATGATAATCTTAACCAGTTTAAAATTAAGACAGTAAGAGAAGGTATAAGATGGAGCCAGGTAGAGAAAACACCTCATAATTATGATTGGAGCACTGTTGCTCACATGATTGAATGTGGAAGACAGAAAGGTATACAACAGGTATGGGATATTTGCCACTTTGGATATGCTGATGATCTTACTCCTTTACATCCCTTGTTTAGCCGCAGGTTTGCTGCTTTATGCCGGGCTTTTGTAAGATTTTACAGATCAGTTGATCCGGTGAGTACGCTTATTGTAACCCCTATTAATGAGGTTAGTTTTATTTCATGGCTCGGAGGTGATGTTTGCGGAACAGTTCCATATTGCAGAGGCTACGGCTGGCATGTTAAATATGCTTTGATGAGAGCATACATTGCAGGCATAGAAGCACTTAAAGATGAAGATGACAACGTGCGTATACTAACTACGGAGCCTATGGTTAACATGGTGCCGCCTTTAGACGCTACTGAAGATCAAATATCAGAGGCAGCAAAGCAGCATGAAAATCAATTCCAGGTTTTAGAAATGCTTTGTGGCCGCATGTGCCCGGAACTCGGCGGTCGACCCGAATATCTTGATATTTTAGGCTTTAATTACTATTACAATAATCAATGGGTTTCAGGCTCATTTGAGTTCTTGCCCTGGCTTAATGATTTTAATGATGCAAGGTGGCAATCTTTAACTGTGTTATTAGCTAAGATTTACAGCCGCTATAATCGCCCGATGGTACTAACTGAAACAAGTCATTCGGGTGTTCACCGTCCGTTATGGATTGACTTTATAGCGAACCAATGTGCAGCACTTATAAACCAGCACATTCCCTTGTGGGGCATTTGTTGGTATCCTATTGTCGACAGACCTGATTGGGATCATTTTCATCCCTGGCATCACTCTGGTATATGGGATGTATCGCTTACAGATGATAACATTCCAATGCGTAATTTACATGAGCCATCTGCTGAGGCATTGTTTAAAGCGCAGGAATTAATAAATGCTCTTTTAATTAGTAGATAAGAAACCGCCAAGCTTGACCTTCATCCCGGCAAAAAAGATGAAAGGGTTTTACTTTGGCGTAAAGCAATGTTAAGCATTTAAGGTAAACTCAATAAGAAGCCAATCGTAAAGTTTGCATCCCAATCAAACACGAAAGTGTCACAATTTGTAGCATCGATAACAGCTTTATAAATGTTTAGCCCTGATGCCATTTTTTTATCGGCTGCCTTATATTTATCCGGCGGGTTAAGTACAGTAAATCTTTCTTCTCCATTACGGTTTTGCTTAGCCAAGGTAAAGGGCACACCACCAATAATAAAACATACGTTGCGCTTACCTTCGGGTACTTTGCTTAACTGGGCTTTTATTTCATTGTAAACAGCATCATCAGTCATACCTTTTTCATAATACTTTGCTCCTGCAACTTCCAGTGACTTTAAACCTCCGGCTTCCTGCCACGATACTTTGGTATTTCCTGAACCAATATCTACTAAAAAAGAATTATCCTGGAAAGATGGCGGAACAGTTGCTTTAAAAGCAAATTTAGCTTCCTGCGAAGGCGTAACTAAATTAACAACATATCCCATTTTTTTTAGCTCATTAGCTATCGTTATTGTCTTAGCTTCTTTTTGTGCGCCAGATGATATTACAAAATGCATGTCTCTTTGATTAACGCCCTTATCAAACATACTTGCAAGGTATTTTTTTAGCCCGATGCGAATGTCATCGGTAGTTGCCATGCCTTCATAAGCGAGAGATTCGCCAAAATCTTTTGATATTATTTCCCAGCGCCTTTGTTTGTCCATATTAATTACAAACGAATTGAAGCCTGTGGCGCCTACCTCTACAACACCTCTATGCGTACCGTTCACCGGTTTTTCAGGCGTATAGGCAAACTGCCGGTTTTCTCTTTTAGCTGTTGAATTATTCTGCTTTGAATCTGACGTGTTACTATTGGACTTGTTATCACCAGCCGTGTTCTTGTTAGCCTCGTCGTAATTTTCATGGTCCCAGTTTTTACTATTTGTTGAAACTGTTGTATCTGCAACGCTTTTATTTTGCGGCAGGTATTTTTTTATAAGGAAATAGGCAACAACAGCTAATACTAAAAAGATGGCAAGTTTTCCGCCGGGCTTAAGTTTCATTTTAATTTTTTTGGGTTCTTATCAATTTTTAAAACAAATTATTTTCCAGGCTGCTCTTTAAAAAAGTCAAGATATTTATTTTTACCATTGTCCTGCGTAGTTGATTGAATATCTTCAATTTTTGCTGCCGATGAATCAATAGAATCGGAATAGCTAAACGTTTTGTCAACATCCAGCTGAGTGGCCGTTTGCGCCGCAATAGAAACCTTTGCAGCATCTTTAAGATCCTGTGCGTTCATTGCCTGGGAAGTAATTTGAATCGCAGATTTTATTCCGCCGATCTTATTCGCCACATCCTGCCTTATTTTATTTATGGCAATATCAGCATCACTGTTTAATTCAGTGTTGCCTGTAAAGGCTTTCATAGCTTTGCCCATTGTTGCTGATGCAGTTGTAACAGCATCGTATTTTGCTTTTTGAATTTTTATTGTATTCTTTGAATTAAGCAATGCAACACCGGACTTTCTATAAGCTTTATCTGCAAAAACAACAAGATTTTTAACATCGTTTGCAACAGGCTTTACGCCATCTATAAAATCTTTTGAGTTATTAAAATTTGTTGCAGATGTCTCAAGTGCAAGCTGAGTATCAAAATCGTCAGGGTTTTTTTGCAGCCTTGCCTGGCAGATTTTAACTTCTTCCTGTGCCTGCCTTAAATTTTTCTCATTCTCTTCGAGTTGAAGTTGCAAAGATGTTTCCTGCGCTTTCAATTTTTCTCCATGAACTCTTAACTGGTCGCGGTCTTTTTCTGCCTGTTCAATCTGCAAGTTCAGAATGTTCCATGGGTTCATTTCTATTGCCCAGCCTAATGTGCCCTGTGCTATCGATTCAGAAAAGTAACGCATACCTCGCCAGAATTTCGGATTGGTTAATATCATTAATAACACAATAGCAACAGCCAGGCCGATTACCAACTGCACGGTTCCCCAAACCACGCTCAATAAAAAGGGAAGAATGTATATGTAAAATAAAACAGCAAGCCCTCCAAGAATAACCATCATCAGGATAATTCCCCAGATCTTTTTTGCATCCCATTCAGGTATTTCAAAATTAGATTTTATAAGTTCGTTTGCCATTCTTCTTTTTTTAATGCTGATTTATTATGAAAAATATTGAGTGATCTTTTGGAGCTCGCCCTTAATTTCAGTTTTTTTACTTTCGCCTGCTAAATTAAAGGAGTTTTTATTTGAGTTAAGCTTGTCCTTGCTTTGAATAATTTGCTGGGACAGTTCTTTCATCTCCTCGTTTATAGCGGTTATTTTTTCATTTAGTGCCTGTAGTTCTTCAGCCTTATTTTGCAAAAGTCCTTCCCTTTGTTCAACTTCCGTTCTATATTGTTGTGCATACGCGTTATTAAACCCATTCAAATCCTGTTCTATAACTTTTATGTATTCTTGCCCCGTGGAAATTAATCGC
>CAXSEB010000073.1:0-3693 GCA_964235805.1 uncultured Chitinophagaceae bacterium
GAATGTTACAATTGAAACAAATGCTGAAACCTGTGACAAAAAAGTTTAAAAGAGAGGAAAGTCCTTATTACCTGAAGCCAATTCAGGAAATTAAAAACCAAAAGCTTTCACCAAAAACTAAAGAAAGAAAACCAATTTCCACCCTTTATGTACAATAGCATTTTTTGCGTTTTACCCCTTATCTTTGCCGCCTAAAATTAATCCCTTGGCAACAAAGTTTTCAAAAGAAACTTATTTATACTGGTACGAGCTTATGCTTTTAATGCGCCGCTTCGAGGAAAAAGTAGGGCAGCTTTATGGCATGCAAAAGATTCGTGGTTTTTGTCATTTGTACATTGGACAAGAAGCAATAGCTGCCGGTTGTATGACGGCTACAAAGCCAGAGGATATTTTTATAACGGCTTACCGTGACCATGCTCTGGCAATTGCCAAAGGTGTTACTGCTAAATCTTGCCTTGCAGAGTTATATGGAAAAGCTACTGGTTGTAGCAAAGGCAAAGGTGGAAGTATGCACTTTTTTGGAGTTAAAGAAAGATTTTTTGGTGGTCATGGCATTGTCGGTGCGCAGATAGGAACCGGAGCCGGCCTTGCTTTTGCGGAACAATACAGGAACACCGATAATGTAGTGCTTTGCTTTTTTGGTGACGGTGCTGCCCGGCAAGGTATTTTGCATGAAACTTTTAACATGGCAATGCTGTGGAAGTTACCTGTAATTTTTATTTGTGAAAATAACAATTACGCTATGGGTACATCTGTAGCCAGAACATCTAACGTGTTAGATATTTATAAGCTGGCTGATGCATACGAAATGCCTGGTGATGCTGTAGATGGTATGAGTCCTGAAACTGTGCATGATGCGGTATCAAGAGCTGTAAAAAGAGCAAGGGAAAAAGGTGGACCTACCTTGTTGGAAATAAAGACATATCGTTATAAAGGGCACAGCATGAGCGACCCTGCAAAGTACCGTACTAAGGAAGAAATGGAAGAATATAAATTGAAAGATCCTGTGGAAACAATGCTTGTAAAATTAAAAAATGAGTACAGTATTAATGATGACGAAATCAATGCAATAACCGAAAGAGTTAAAATAGAAGTTGACGAGTCAGTAAAGTTTGCAGAGGAAAGTCCATGGCCTGATATAAGCGAAGTTTATAAAGACATTTATGTGCAGCAGGATTATCCTTTTATAGTAGACTAACGCTTTTTTATTTTTCTAAACAATAAATAGTATAATGGTAGAGAAGAAAGTACCTGCACCTGAAGTTGATGTAATAGAAAGAGCAAGGGGCTTCTGGGAAAAATACAGTAAGCCAGTTATTTATATCGGCGGAGCAATAATATTACTTGCTGCTGCATGGCTGATGTATAAGTACATGGTGAAAATTCCAAAGGAAGAAAAAGCTAACGAAGTGGTTTATATAACTCAAAAGTATTTTGGCAATTTTAGTAATGCTACTGACGATTCTGTAAAATCAACTTTGGCTCAAAGGTGCATAAATGGTGATGGTGCAAACATGGGAGCCTTAAAAGTGATAAGCAAGTACAGCGGAACAGATGCAGCAAACTTGTGCGAATATTACGCCGGTGCCTGTTATCTTCAGTTAAAACAATTTGATAAGGCAATAAAACATTTAAAGGATTTCAACACAAGCGCTACGCAAATCAAAAGCCGGGCTTATGGAATGATAGGAGATGCTTATTCTGAATTAAATAAGAAGGAAGATGCGCTTGATTATTATAAAAAAGCCGCTGATGTAAATAAGAAGGATGAATATACCACGTCAGAATTTTTATTCAGAGCCGGTTTATATGCTGAGTCCATAGGTAAGACTAAAGATGCAATCGAGCTTTATAGAAGAATTAAAACCGATTTTCCATTAAGTGATAAAGCTGCAGACATTGACAGGTATCTTGCACGCCTTGGCGAAGTAAATGAATAGATTTGTAAAGGAAAGAGATGGCAGTAACAGATAATAGCTTATTCAATATTGATACAGGCATTCTTCAAAAGGATGCCTGTATTGTAATAGTACGTACAGAGTGGAATGCTGCCATTGTGGATAAGCTTGAGCAAGGCTGTATAAGAGTTCTGGCACAGCATGGCATGAAGAATTATAAAACAATTAAAGTTCCCGGCGTCTTTGAAATTCCTTTCGGGATAAAAAATTTTTGGGATACCGCAAAGCTTGAAAAGCCACAAGCCTTCATTGCATTGGGTTGTGTGCTTCGTGGAGATACACCTCATTTTGATTACATCTGCAAAGCAGTTACAGATGGCATTCTTCAGTTAAACCTTACACTTCCGGTTCCTTCAGTCTTCGGTGTTCTTACAGTTGATAATGATGAACAGGCACAGGATAGGGTAGGAGGCAAACATGGCAACAAAGGAGAGGAAGCAGCTATATCAGCCCTTAAGATGATCTTACTTACTCAATCTTTTTTTAAAGGCGGAACATAAAAAATTAAGCTTGTTCGCATTTTACGCAACACCAGTTGCTTAGATGAGCCACAAAATTATGAGAGTTCAATTATTCATACCCTGTTTTGTTGACCAACTATATCCTGAAACCGCCTTTAATATGGTTAAAGTTTTGGAGAAAGCAACTTGTGATGTGTTTTATAATACAAACCAAACATGTTGCGGCCAACCGGCTTTTAATGCAGGCTTTTGGGATGAAGCAAGAGATGTAGCTACTAAATTTATAAAAGACTTTGATAACACCGATTATATTGTTGCTCCAAGTGCATCATGTGTTGGAATGGTAAAGAATTATTATAGTAAGTTGTTTGCAGATTCTAACCTGCATAACCAGGTCAAAAATCTTGGCTCAAGAATTTTTGAATTTACTTCATTTCTTACTGATGTTTTAAAAATAGAACATTATGGTGCTCAACTACCTGCTAAGGCAACATACCATGACAGCTGCGCAGCTTTAAGAGAATGTAATATAAAAGAAGGACCAAGACGTTTGTTAAACAATGTAAAAGGTCTCGAACTTGTGGAGATGGTTGATAATGAAACCTGTTGCGGTTTTGGCGGAACTTTTGCTGTTAAATTTGAAGCAATATCAGTTGCAATGGCAGACCAAAAGGTAAATCATGCTTTAGCTACAGGTGCTGAATACATTATTTCTACCGATTCAAGTTGCTTACTGCATTTAGATGGTTTCATAAGAGGAAAGCAACTTCCGCTTAAAACATTGCATATTGCTGACGTGCTGGCGAGCGGGTGGGACTAGGTAAGTGATATTACACAAAATGTTATTAAAAAAAGTTGAAATAATTTGGTGAGGTTACAGATAACAAATATTTTAGTGGTGTTGCTAATGCTATTACAGATATAGTCCAATATGAAACACATAAATAGTTATCTTGAAAGATTTTATTTTGTGAAAGTAGAGCAACACAACTTCCCATATTTTACTCATTAAAATTACCTTCGATTAAAAACCAAATTATGAAAAAAAGTTTAACTATCCTCTCTTTATTATTAATTGCCTTCTCCGCAAAGTCTCAAATTGCCATAACTGCAATTGATACATCATCATCTCCTGCAACAAGCAGTTTTACTTATACACACGCTGATACGGTTTACAAGTGGGGAGTAAGTCCAAATGATTCTGTTCTATCTTTAAATGGCTTTACTGCCGGAGATACAACGTTCACTTATGCTGGTTTTGTGCCTGGTAAAGT
>CAXSEB010000073.1:3703-9258 GCA_964235805.1 uncultured Chitinophagaceae bacterium
GTAGTACTACGCCGGGTAAATAATGCAAGGGATACCGGCAACTTTTCATTGGAATGGGTAGAAGCAACAACTACTACCAATACTGCTGCTGATACTACTATGTTTAATCTTTCCGCGGCGTACCAAAGCCACCTGGATTCTTTTTTAAGTGGCCATACTTATAATAAGGGCACAGATAACCTGTTTGATAATACAGCCGCTAATAGCAATAATATTGAACGCCTTGATTGGCTGTTTAACAGCAGTTATGCTACAACTCAGCCCACCAGGGTAGGTTTTGCTGTGTTTGATAAAGGCACTGCAGGTACACACGATCCTTTTGTTATTGCACCAATTACCTCAGTTGATAGTGCAGGTAACCCGCTTACTTATGGTAATATTGTAAGAGTAATTGCAGGAGACTATGGTGACCCCGGACCTTCTATAACTTACAGGATTGTAAAGGGAAACAGCGACTCTATGTTATTGAATGCAGGCACTGCTACTCAAAACTTAGGCGGCGTTTTTATATCTCTTGCGGATCTTGGAATATCTGCTAACACACCTATTTATGGTTATTCACTTTTTGCAAACGATTTGCCTGTTTCTGCAACTTCTACTGACCTGGTAGGTTTTAACAGCACGTCTTTTTTCCCTACAACTACTCCTGGAGCCGCCGGAGGTTTGGACATGGTTGCTGTAACCGGCCTGTTTATATCTAATACCATTTTACCTGTTGGATTTTTAAATTTTAATGCTGTTGAAAACAATAACATTGTTAATTTAAACTGGGCAGTTGAGAATGAAGGATCTGTACAACGTTACGAGATTGAAAGAAGTGAAGATGGAACAAAATACTTAAAGATTGGCGAAGTAAAACCTATTGCTAATTCTAACAGAAGTCGCTATTCACAAGTTGATAATATAGCTTCAGTTTCATCAAACCAGCTCTATTACAGAATTAAACAGTATGCAGCTGATGGCTCATATTACTACAGCAAGGTAATAGTAGTTAAAAGAGATGGAATAACTTCTTCTGTTATCATTTACCCTAACCCGGTTAAGAATAACTTGTATTTAAACATTCCGAGCACTATTAAAGACAATGCCGTTATCAATGTGTTTAATTCTGCTGGTGTAAAAGTGATCAATCAACTGGCACAGTTAGCCAATGGTAATAATTCTTTCACAATAGATGGCATCAACAAGTTGCCTAAAGGAATTTACCAGTTATCAATAAAAAGAACCAGTTCCACTACTGTAATCACAAAACAGTTCTCTAAGCAATAAAATAATTTTCTTAAAGGTTAAGGCATGGCAACAAAGAGCCATGCCTTTTTTGTTTTGTGAAAACAGTGTTTACATTTATTAATAGCCAAGTAAACCTCCATCAGGTATAAGACGTCGCTTTGATAAGAAGATAAATGCTTTTTTTGGTAAGAAGAATAAATGCTTTTATGAGCGACTAATTATAAATCGGAGATCAGCACTGAACCAACTTTTTTCCACCTGCCGCTTCTTATATATAAAAAGGCTATTGTAAATATTACTGACCAATACACAAGTTCGTTCGTCCACGCAATTGATAATGGTAATTTCCAGATGATCATAACAAGATAGATATAAACGCCATAAACAATTATTGCAACAACTTCTATCATTAAATTAATTTTGGTTCTGCCGGTGCCTGTAACTGCATTAAGCCATATTACGCTTATGCTCATTGCGAGCAAGCCGAGAGAAATAATTCTCAATACCGGAATAGCTTCATTTACAAAGTTGGCGTCCTGGTTAAACATGTTTAAAAACTGATGTGAAAATATATTCAGGATACTCACCATTATTAAAGCTGCAAAAAAACTCAACTTCATAATTTTTTTTATAACAGTGATTACTTTGTGCTGAAGATTTTGCCCAATTAAATTACTTACCATAGTATTTGTGGTAGTTGCAAAAGCCCATACGAAAATACCAGCTACGCTGAATACATTACGCATGGCATTAGATATAGCCTTTGCTCTTTCACCGTATTGCTCAAGTAATATAAAAAATACAAGCCAGGTGATCAGGCTTATTGCGAACTGCACTACTAAAGGCGCTGAAAGTTTCAGAATAGAGTTAGCTGATTGCTTATCAAAAGAAATGTCAGTAAACAACTGGAACCTTTTTTTTAATTGCTTTTTATAGATCACAAAATAAACGATCAACATGCCGGCAAATTCCGCAATAACTGATGCCACTGCTGCTCCATTAAAGCCTAATTGTGGAAATGAAAGCGCACCATAGATCAATACATAATCAAAAAAAATGTTTATTAATGATTCACCAATTGTGCCTATCATCATATAGCGGCTGTTAAGCGTGCCAATTAAAAAAGCATTACCTGCCTGAAATAAATATAAAAAGGGAAGACCGCAAACTCTTATAAACAGAAAGTTCATCTCCTGCTTAAAGTTTTCAGGTCGTATGAAAGGCCGCAAACATACGGGTGCGATAAACCAGGTGAGTAACATGCCAATCAGCGCAAACATCAAAGCAATCCTTATTCCCTGCACAAACAGGGTGTTAATACCTTTCACATTTCCTTCGCCGCCCCGCCTAGATATCAATGATTGCAGGGCAGCGCTTAAGCCATTGCCACACACCATCATAATTAAATAATAAACACTGGTAGTTCCTGCGTTACCCAATTCTCTTTCGCCTAAGCCGCCCAGGAAAATATTGTTAGTTAAGTAATTAATATTAGGGATGATCATTGCCACGGTTATCGGCAGCGCTATCTTTAAAATTTGGCGGTTAGTTATTTCTACCTGTAAGCTTTTGTCAATTTCATTGCTCATAACATTGCAAACATAAAACGTAAAATGCGATACAAAACAAATTCATTCGTCACCATGGGGTATAAATTAACACCTGCAAATTGTAAATAATCGTTTGTAAATTGCCGCTCTTAATAAATAAAAATTTGCACCAGACGTTTAATGTATGGCCTTCTGAATTTTTAGCTTCCGAAACAAATCTTTTTGTAGAAGTGAGTAAGGACGGGTTAAGCTTCTTTATTCAAAACATTGAAGACAAGGCAATAACTGGCCTATGTGCTTTTGACCTGGAAAATAAGCAAGCTGATGCTGGTGCAGCTGATATTATAGCAAAAATTTTTGAAAGCGCCGGATTACTTAAAGCAAAGTTCAGTAACGTTTGGATATCCTATTCTCTTAATGAAAGTTTACTTACGCCGGGTCTGTATTATAACGCAAACAAAAGTGCTGAATATTTATCTTTAGTGTATGGTGATCTTCAGCTAGGTAAAGTATTTACAGATCGTGTTGCAGAAAAAAACATTTATAACACCTACCGTGTTCCTGTTCCGATTCACCAGGTAGTATCTTATCATTTTTCCGAGGCATTGTACAGCCACCAGTACTCTTTATTATTAAAACAGCCATCGCATAACCTTAATAGTTTAAGCGTAATTTTTTATCAAAATAAAATCATACTTAGTCTTAAGAAAGAAGGCAAGCCACAAATAATACAGGCGTTCAGGTATGTAACAGCATCCGATGTTATCTATCACATGCTTAACATTTGCAAACAATTCAATTGTAATGATGTGTTTATAAATTTATGTGGAATGATACAAAGTGATTCATTGTTATATACAGAAATTAAAAAATATTTTTCAAACATAAGCTTTGATGAGCTTCCAAAAGAGCTTTCTTATTCAGATGATCTAAAGGAGTTGCCGCACCATTTCTTTAGTCATTTATATTCGTTTGCGTTATGCGTATAATCAGCGGCATACATGGCGGAAGAAAAATTAACCCTCCGGCTAAAATGCCTTATACAAGACCAACAACAGATGTAGCTAAAGAAGGCCTCTTTAATATAATTGAGAACAATCTGTCTGTAAGTTCACTTAAAACACTTGATCTCTTTGGCGGCACTGGTTCTATCAGTTATGAACTGGCTTCAAGAGGCGCTGGCGATTTAACTGTTATTGAAAAAGATGAGGCTATGTTTAAATTTATAAAAGCCACTGCTCTTAAGTTAAGTATACAAAATTTAAGGGTTATAAAGATGGACGTATTTAAATATATAGAACAATGTACAGAAACATTTGACATAGTATTTGCAGGGCCACCTTATGCGCTCACCTCTATTGATGAAATCCCAAAAAAAATATTCGGGAAAACACTTTTAAATAACAATGGCTGGTTTATTTTAGAACATACACCATCCAACAATTATAAGGGCTATCCATTCTACAAAACACAAAGAAATTACGGTACTACTGTATTTTCAATCTTTATCAATAAATAATTATGGCCTCATATTTTATAACTGGTATAGGAACGGATGTTGGCAAAACGGTGATCTCAGCAATAATTGCCGAAGCATTACATGCTGATTACTGGAAACCTGTTCAGGCCGGTTATCACACCGGAACTGATTCAGGATGGATAAGCGAAATGCTTACTAACGATATAAGCGTTGTACACAACGAATGTTATAAATTTAAATTAGCGGCATCTCCGCACATTGCTGCTTATGAAGAGGGAGTGGAAATATCTACTGACACCATTGTTGCTGAGAGGCCACAAACAATAAATAATCTTATAATTGAAGGCCCCGGCGGTTTATTAGTTCCACTTAATAAAAACGAATTTGTAATTGATCTTATAAAGAAATTAGATGCTACTGTTATTATAGTAAGTAAAAATTATCTCGGCAGCATAAATCATTCATTGCTGACTGCAAAAGTGCTGAGGCAAAATAATGTAAAGGTTTTGGGGTGGATTTTCAACGATGATTATCTCGACTATGAACCCGATATTGTTGACTGGAGCGGTTATCCATGGATTGCCTCGGTAAGAAACCTTCCGGAAATTAACAAAGATGTTATTCATGTTCAATCAGTAAAAATGAAGGAACACCTTAAGGTTTTTATTTGATAATGTTATTTAAGATTTACAATTAAAATCAAGTAAATGAACATTCAACACTCATTAAAGGGCAGTCAAGGAATCTTTTTCATTGAAGAAAATGGAAATACTATTGCAGAAATGGTATATAAACAGCAGGAAAATATAATAACAATAACACATACTAAGATTGAAGAAGAGTACGAAGGTAAAGGTGTAGGCCAGGCTTTGTTGAAGGAAGCTGTTACGCACTCAAGAAAAAACGCAATAAAAATAAAGGCGACATGTGTGTTTGCAAAAAAAATCCTTAAGCAAAAAAAGGAATACGAGGATGTTTATTTACACTGATTATTTAAAACTTAGCATATTAATGCCCAGGAGAGTCAGATCTATATTACTACCGCTGTCTGTTTTATATGGAAGTGTTTTATCCTTGCGTAACTGGCTGTATGATAAAAATTTGCTTAGGTCAAGCTCATTTAATTTCCCGGTAATTTGCGTTGGAAATCTTGCTGTAGGCGGCACCGGCAAAACGCCTATGGTAGAGTTTCTGGTAAGAATACTAAAACATGAATATAGTGTAGCCACATTAAGCCGAGGCTATAAAAGAAAAACCACTGGTTTTGCAATTGCAAACAAAAGCGCAACGGCACT
>CAXSEB010000074.1:0-6588 GCA_964235805.1 uncultured Chitinophagaceae bacterium
AATTTCTATCGGATACGATTTTCATAATATTTTGGATAAATGATCGGTCAATTAATGGTAGTTTTAAGTTCTCAGAATAAAGATGCAAAAAATAGAGTTTAATAAAATTATTTAATCACTAAAGATTTATTCCCCCGGTTGCTTCAATCCTCTGTCCATTAATCCAGTCACCATCTTCACTGCACAAAAAAGCGATAATGCCACCGATGTCTTTAGCAACTCCTACTCTGCCCAAGGCAGTTTGCGATGCAAGCATTTTTTTTCTTTCAGGAATATCGCGGTTACCGCCGTTATTAAAATCAGTTTCAATAGGCCCTGGCGCAACTACATTTGCAGTAATACCTCGTGTTCCAACTTCTTTGGCAAGATAACGGGTAAAAGTCTCAACAGCCCCTTTAACTGATGCATACACGGAATAACCCGGCACACAAAAACGTGTAGTTCCAGTCGAAATATTAATTATCCTTCCATTGTTATTCATTAGGGGCAATAGCTTTTGGGTAAGAAAGTAGACACTTTTAAAGTGAATGTTTACAAACTTATCAAACACTTCTTCTGTCACTTCTGCAAAAGGAATAGTTGCACCAATACCTGCGTTGTTGATTAAGAAGTCAAAGGTTTCAACGTTCCAGGTCTTTATCACTTGCTGAAATTGTTTCACAAAGTCCGCAAGAGAGGAAACATTCCCTGTATCCAGCAATAGAGCCGCAGCTTCCTGTCCTGATTGCCGGATACTTTGAACTACTTCATTAGCAGCATCCTTTTGAGAGTGATAAGTTATTATAACACTGTGGCCATGCTCTGCTAGACGAAGTGCCATATCTTTACCTAAACCGCGACTTCCTCCGGTAACCAAAGCAACTTTTTTATTTTCCATTTTAATAATTTTAGTTGAGCATTTGATAAAGTACTTAATAAGAACATTCAATAATTAAGCAAGGTTTGTAAAGCTGCAGAAACTTTTTCTGCATTTGGAAGCATAACTTTTTCAAGGCCGGTGTTTAAAGGCACCGCAGGAAGATTTAATGCACCAATAACTTCCACAGGTGCATCTAAAAATTTAAAGCACTCTTTCGATATGCGCCCTGCAAGCGCTTCTGCAAAAGAATTATTTTGTTGCTCTTCAGTAAGCACTAAACATTTTCCATGCTTTTTAACGGTCGAAAATATTAATTCTTCATCCAATGGAAACAATGTCCTGAGATCTATGATCTCTATTTGCTCGTAGAAATTTTTAGCGGCAGCTTTAGCCCAGTAAACACCCATTCCATAAGTAATAATGCAGCAGGTGTTGCCATTCTCAACCTCGTTATCCCCGGCATGTAAAACAATTTTTGCTATGCCTAACGGCAGAATATAATCGCTGCCTGGCTCAACGGATTTAGCTTCCTCTGTGCCGGGAACTTTACTCCAATACAGTCCCTTATGCTCAAGCATAATTACAGGATTTGGATCAAGAAAAGCAGCCCTCATAAGACCTTTCATGTCTGCGGCATTGCTCGGGTAAACAATTTTTATCCCTTTAATAGATAGCAAAGTCGTCTCAATACAGGCGCTATGATAAGGTCCGCCACCGCCGTAAGCGCCTACCGGCACACGTATTACAGTTTGAATGGGAAATTTGCCGCAACTGAGATAGCAGCTTTTAGCTATTTCGGTCACCAATTGATTAAGGCCGGGATAAATGTAATCAGCGAACTGGATTTCAACGATTGGCTTAACACCGGTTGCACACATACCTGCGGTTGATCCGATTATATATGCCTCCTGGATAGCTGTATTAAAAACCCTTTCATCTCCAAATTGTTCTGCTAATGTTGCGGCTTCTCTAAAAACACCGCCAAGCCTGCGGCCTATATCCTGCCCGTAAAAAACAGCTTCAGGATATTGTTGCATTATTTCTCTTAAGGCATATAAAGCAGCGTCAACCATTAGTATCTTTTCGTTTGCTGCCGGGCTGCGTTCTCCCTGTTCATGAGTAACAGGTGTAGGCAAAAACACATGATCGCTGATTGTAGAAACATCTGGTTCTTCCGCTTTGATGGCTTGTTCGAATTGTGTATCAACTTCCGCAGTTGCGTTATGTTCTATTGATATAAGTTGTTCCTCTGCAAAACCCAGTATTAACAGTCTCTTCCTTAGTTTAAGCAAAGGATCATTAAGGGAATGCCTGGCAAGATCTTCTTCAGTTCTATAAAATTCTTTTCTTACGCCACTGGTATGATGATTTAACAATGGAACTGTCGCATGTACTAACCATGGTAACCTTTTACCTCTTACTTCGTTCACTACTCTCTTCATCAACCTGAAACAATCTGAAAAGTTGCTACCATCAACTCTTGCACGTTCCATGCCTTTAAAGCCACGGGCAAATCTATAAGCATCCATTGTTCTTGCTTCCTGCGAGGCTACACTTATTCCCCATTCGTTATCCTGCACGAGATAAATTATCGGTAATTGTTTAGCTACTGCAAATTGAAATGCCTCACTCACTTCACCTTCAGCAACACTTGCATCTCCCAGTGAGCAAATAACTACCGGCGCTTCACCTTCATCGCTATTACGATATAAAGGCGATTGACTTTTTTCAAGGAAGCGGATGCCTTGGGCGATACCTGTTGCCGGTATTGCCTGCATACCGGTTGCACTGCTTTGGTGAATAATTGAAGGCTTATCGTGGCTGCGATAATTTGGATGACAATAATATTCCCTGCCACCAGTGAAAATATCATTGCCTTTGGCAAGTAATTGCAGCATTAACTCATAAGGCGTAAAGCCCAAACCCAATAAAATACTTTCATCGCGATAATATGGGCTTACATAATCACAAGGCTTCAATTGAAAAGCAGTAGCTAACTGAATAGCTTCATGACCGCTGGAAGTAGAGTGTACATATTTGCATAGCTGGCGGTTAGCTTCATACTTTTGAGCCATTGCCCTTGCTGTGCAAATTAACTCATATGCCTTGCTGAAAATATTAGTTTCCATTACACAGCGAAATTACAGGAAGAATTATAAGTTGAAAATTATGCCTTTAGAATTAGAGATATCCTGATTTGAACCAAATCAAAAAGGGGAAAGCAGAGATGAAAGAAAGGACTATTTAATTTGCAGCTTTAACAGGCTTTGTGTTTCGATAAATGCTTCAAGGTCATCACCTACAACGCATTCACCAACGCCTGGCGGGGTTCCTGTAAAGATAAGGTCGCCAATATTAATTGAAAAGTAAGTAGAAATGTGCGCTACTAAATTATCAAAACCAAAGATCATATCACTCGAAACACCTTTTTGAACGACTTCTTTATTGAGCTTAAACGAAAAATTGATATTCTTCTTATTAAGCTGCGGTGTTATATCTATGAATTTGCCGACTGCAGCAGAGTTATCAAAGGCTTTCGCTTTTTCCCAAGGAAGACCTTTTTCTTTAAGCTTATTCTGAATGTCTCTTGCGGTGAAGTCAATGCCTACAGTAACTCCGTTGTAATAGTTACAAGCATGCTTTTCCTGTATGTATTTTCCGTTTTTACTTATTCGGATTACCAGTTCACACTCGTAATTTAATTCGTTAGTAAACTCAGGGTAATAAAATGGGGTGTGACTTTGCAGTAAAGCACTTTTCGGCTTTATAAAAATTATTGGCTCATCTGATACTTCGTTGCCTAACTCTTTTGCATGTTCCGCATAATTACGACCAACACAAAATATCTTCATACAGTAACTGTTTTTTGTAAGGCCCTGAGATTAAGTGAACGAAAATATAAAAAAAGAATGTAAATAAAATAATTATACAATTTATAGATTTTTAGGTTCGTACGTTATGTAATTTACCATACTCATCGTTTTATCAATTCCAATAAAAGCAAAGCTTTCAATGATTTCAACGCACTTTTCAATCTTTAATTTTACCAGTGGCATCTCCTCTTTGTTCCACTTGCTTAGCACAAATTCTACCTGCATGCCTTTAGGATAATTATTGCCAATGCCAAACCGAAGTTTTGGGTATTCATCTGTTCCTAAAATGGCCTGAATATCTTTCAATCCATTATGCCCGGCATCAGTACCGCTTTTGCGTAAACGTAATTTATTTAATGGTATTGCAATATCATCTACAATTGTTAAAGAATTTTCTACGGTGATACTTTGTTTATCGAGCCAGTATTTTACAGCTTTTCCGCTAAGATTCATAAAGGTGGTTGGTTTTATGCAGATGAAAATCTTTCCTTTCCATCTTACTTCAGCCACATCAGCTAACCTGTTTGTTATAAAAACAGCATTGTTTTTTAATACAAAAGCGTCGATAACATCAAACCCGATATTGTGTCGTGTGTTGGCATATTCACTTCCAACATTTCCCAGGCCTGTAATTAAAAACTTTTGCATCTTAACGAAGTTAACAGAAAAGGTATCTAAGTAAATTTAAGAAAACATGATTGGAGACCTATGTTTAACCCAATGATCTTCCGTTTGGCACAAAAAAAACTCCACAAATATTGCAGAAGTTCAAATTAGTTAATTCAGCGGTTGATTTCTTCTAAAAAATAATCCCAGGCTTTTAGGCCAAATTAGGATCCGATTTTTTAAAAGATTTGGAAAAGAAAAACAGAAGTTGACTGATATTGGATTTGGTTTTCCTGGATTGGGAAATGCTTTTTCAATGGATTTGGATAATTGTGATTAATGTTTTGTTGAACACCAATCAACTTCTTAAAACAAAGATACAATGTATAATAAGGATGCAAATAGCAGTTGTGCTCTATTATTTGCATATGGTATTTACCAACATCATAGTAATTGAACGTATTTTTTAATAAGAACATATACGATTTTGTAAGCTAAAAGTTCTAATGTTGCAAATTACTGTTAAAAGCTATTGCATCATTATTAATAAGCAGCTATCTTGTTATTACTAAACTTGATAATTCAAGTAAATTATTACCAGTTTAATTTTTAAATTAAACAAATCCTTTCGACAAAACCAATCAATGCCTGGAGCAATTCCAGGCATTTTTTTTATAATGAGCTGATATAAACCATAACGGCATTAAACATGTTATAAATAAACGGCGCACATTAACCACAAATATATCCCCATGAAAATTTATGATGTAATAATAATAGGCGGCGGCCCGGCCGGCCTTAATGCAGCGGTTGTGCTTGGCAGATGCAGGCGCAGTGTTTTGTTATTTGATCACGGCCGTCAGCGCAACAGGTATTCACATGGCATGCATAATTATCTTACCCGAGATGATATTTTACCGTCAGATTTTTTAAACATTTCCAGGAAGGAAACGGAAAAATATGGCGTACAAATTCTTTACAAAGAAGTAAAGAACGCGAAAAAGAAGCAGGGAATCTTTGAAATAAAAGACATTGAATCAAATATTTATCAATCAAGAAAATTGATATTGGCGACCGGCTTAAGTGACATTCTACCTAAAATAAAAGGTGCTGAAGATTTCTATGGCAAATCTTTATTTCATTGTCCATACTGCGATGGATGGGAGGTTAGCGATAAAAAGCTTGGCGTTTATTCAAAAGATAAAGGAGGTGTGCAGGTGGCTTTAACCTTAACCGCCTGGAGCAGTGATATTACGCTTTACACAGATGGAGAAAAGTATGTGAAAAGAAAAGATGAGAAAAAGTTACAGGAAAAGAATATCTCGTTAGTGCATCAACCGATCTCTTCTTTTGAAGGCGAAGGAGGTAATCTGAAAAATGTGCTCTTAAAGAATGGAGAAATGCAGCGCTGTGATGCACTCTTTTTCTCACATGGATATGAAGTTCAATGCGACCTTGTTGAGGACCTTGGATGCAAAGTAGATGAAAACAATGTTGCGCTTACAAATAAGTCGCAGCAAACCAACATACCGGGATTATATGTGGCTGGTGACGCTTCTAAGGATATGCACTTTGTTGTAGTGGCCGCTGCCGAGGGAGCAAAAGCCGGCGTATATATTAATAAAGAGCTTTTAGAGGAACACTATCCGGAGACCCTCAAGGCCGATGCAACAAGCGCCAAATAAAGAATCCGGTTGACTTTAGTATTTTTGCCGGAATGCAAAACAAGAATCATTCTGTTGAAGAAATACTTTCCAAACTAAAAATAGACAAGCTTAACGAAATGCAGCTCGCTTCAATTGAAGCGAATAAAACGCATAACAATATAGTCTTACTGTCAGACACCGGTTCCGGAAAAACGCTTGCCTATTTGCTTCCGCTGTTAGATGTTCTGGATACTAGTGATGAAACGAAGGCTTTAATAATTACACCATCAAGAGAACTGGCTTTACAGATTGAACAGGTTTTTAAATCAATGGGAACAGCGTTTAAAGTAACCTGTTGCTATGGCGGCCATTTAAGAGAAACAGAAGAGAACAATTTAATGCAACCTCCGGCTTTAATTATAGGCACTCCCGGAAGGTTGGCAGATCATATAAGAAGAGGAAATATTACCGTTGATGCCATTGAATTTTTAGTGTTAGACGAGTTCGATAAATCTTTAGAACTTGGTTTTACCGAAGAGCTGTCTTTTATTATAGGCTCCTTAAAGAACATCAAAAAAAGAATATTAACATCAGCCACTCAAAC
>CAXSEB010000074.1:6611-9183 GCA_964235805.1 uncultured Chitinophagaceae bacterium
TTGATATAAAAATAGTTCTTGCAGATGAAAAAGATAAAACAGAAACATTGTTTAAGCTTATTTGTTGGATAGGCAACAGGTCAATAGTGGTTTTTTGTAACCATAGAGAAGCAGTTGAACGTGTAAATAATTTTCTTACAAAGAAGGGGATTGTTAATGAGTTTTATCATGGTGCATTAGAACAACAGCAACGGGATAGTGCCCTGGCAAAATTTAGAAATGGAACTGTAAATGTTTTAGTAACTACAGACCTTGCTTCACGTGGATTGGATATTCCTAATATAAGATTCATAGTTCATTATCATCTTCCGCATACGGAAGAAGCTTTTATTCATCGCAATGGAAGAACAGCAAGAATGGATGCCAGCGGCACTGCAATTCTTATTTTATCAGAAGAAGAAAAATTGCCTGCATATATCAATGAAGATGTTGAGCAGATAACGCTTCCTGAGCAAAGTGAAATGCCTGAGAAACCCAAATGGACAACACTTTTTATTGCAGCAGGAAAAAAAGATAAAGTGAACAAAATAGACATTGTGGGATTTTTATCTAACAAGGCACAATTGAAAAAAGAAGATATAGGATTGATAGAGGTAAAAGATTTCTTCTCATTTGTTGCCATAAGAAAACTTAAAGCTAACACTGCCTTGCATTTGATTAAAGATGAAAAGATCAAAAATAAAAAGGTAAAGATTGAAGTAGCAAGATGATAAGAAAATATATCTGCTTAAATGTGGTCAATCGTTTTTAGGAAAGTATTACAAAAAAATAAGGCACATAGAAAATCTATATGCCTTACCTGTGAATCTGAGAGGTATTTAAAGCGATGTTATTTTACATCATTAGACAGCTTTGATTTTAAATTTTTTGAAGGCAAATAAATCTGGAAACCTACGCTTAAGTTTAAATTGCTTTGAGTAGTTTCATTCCCAAAACCAACAAGGCCATTATATTTTAAAAGTGTCTCCAGGCCTATATTCGGTGTAATGAAATAGGCATAACCAGGGCCAACTCCTAAACCTAAACCATTAGTACTGCTGCCACCACCTGATACGTTTTCTCCCCTAAAACCTGCAGTACCTTCTAAGAAGATACGGGAATGTCTTAAAGGTGTGATGTTTGCTTTGTCAGAAAAATAATAGCGTGCAAGTGCACCTATTCCATAACTAAATGCAGTTGTACCTGAAAAACTTGACAACCCGAGATTTATATCCGGCCCAACGGCAAGGTTATCCTGGATGAAAAAACCAAGTTTAGGATTTATCGTCATTGAAAAAACTGAACCTTTTTCTAAGCCGAGATTAAAGTTGGCAATATCGCCGCCTACTAAAATATTACCTTTTTGAATTTGTGAAAATGCCGGAACTGATAACAGGGATAAAGCGATAAATCCAGCAATAAATAAAGAAAATGTTTTTTTCATAAAATGTTTTTTGGGTTGTGTTTAAAAATGCGAAATAAAATCTACAAATCTCATCATGGCTAATTGTATTAATGTTATAGACAAAAAGTTTACACTTTCCTACTATAAATGTCTTGTATAAAAAACACAAGAAAGGTTTTGTTTAGTTTTTAGTGTAATAATACTTCGGACCTATAACAGAATAACAAGATTTCCATTAATTAGTTGCATCTAATCAAAAGTGGTGCCATCACATGCAAAAATAAAATATTTAATTATTCGGTTTTGCTACGTTGTCATGACTATTCTTTGTAAAAGCTTGATTGCACTTTTGGTAAAAAAGGTTTTATCAATAACAGGCCGGCAATAAAACCACCTATGTGGGCGGCGTAGGCAATGCCGCTGGCTTCGCTGCCGCCTAAAAAACCTGTGCCATTGGCTACCTGCAAAAATATCCATGAGCCCAAAACTATATATGCAGGAACGCTTAAAAACGTAAATATAAAGAACACAGTAACCCTTCTTGTAGGGAAAAGCAAAAGGTAACCGCCCATTACTCCCGAGATTGCTCCAGAAGCACCAAGACTTGGAATTAGGTGATTCTCTGCAAAAAGATAATCACTAAAAACGTGGGATAATGAAGCTATAACGCCACATAAAATATAGAAAACAAAATATCTTATATGGCCAAGTTTATCTTCAAGGTTATCACCAAATATCCATAGATAGAGCATGTTGCCGGCAAGATGCCCGATGCCTCCATGCATGAACATAGAAGTTATCAGTGTAAGCCAAACGGGTAACGCAGTTACTCCCAATCCAGGAATGGTCACTTCATTTCCGCTTATAGGATCATGCACAACAGTAGGCAAAGTAATTATATCATGACCACTTAAAATTTCTGCCGGCACTGTAGAATAACTGTAAGTGAAAGAAATATCGCTGCCAAGCTTTTGATAAAAAACAAACACAACAATATTTGCAATTATAAAAAGGTAGTTAATGAAAGGCGTCGCTTTTCTGTCTGAATCATCATCGCTCAACGGGATCATAGATTTTAATTTACAAGATAATAAGTTTAAATTTTTTCACTTAGTTTAAGAAACATGAAAAGGCTGTACCAAAATCATTTCTTTATTATTACTATGTTTGCCCCTAATGCAATCTTTC
>CAXSEB010000075.1:0-3016 GCA_964235805.1 uncultured Chitinophagaceae bacterium
TTATAAAGAACATTCCGGTAACTGTAACGGACGGAAAACTAAACATCGACTTTTCAGCTTCGGTTAACAGGCCCTCAATTAGTGCAATTGAAGTTTATAGCTTTAGCGGTTCACAAGCCACACCAACAATGGTCAGCAGAATGGCTATACAGCCGTCAGTTGCTCCTAATGAAAACTTAAAAGTATTTCCTAACCCGGTTTTAAAAACTTTTACTATCCGGTTTCCTGATAATTACAATGGAAATACCTCAATTCAGATTATTGATATGCTTGGTAAGAAATACCAGGTAGCTAAAACAAATATAGTTGGTGACAGGCCTGTATTAAAAGTTGACATTTCCAGGTTATCATTAAATACGGGCATATATTTCTTAAAAGCAGATACAGATGGGAAAGAGAGCCAATTAATAAAATTGTTTGTAAGGTAAATTTAAAAAACTAGTTCATAAAAATAGCCCCTGAGAAAAATCTTCCGGGGCTTTTTTGTTAGCCTCATTACTTACCTAAAGTATAACCTTTATAAGATGCATCTTAACTATCATTCCTTCTTATTCCATATTCAAACAAAACTATATTGCAGTAGTTTAATAAATTTATTTAATGAAGAAGGAGCTTAGGCGTTTGGCAAAAGAACTGGAAGGTGATCTCCATTTTGATGATACCATGCGCATTTTGTATGCCACTGATGCGTCGGCATATAGGGAAATGCCTTTAGCAGTTGCGATGCCAAAGTCGGTAAGCGATATAAAAAAAATAATTTACTTTGCTCGTGCTCAAAAAACATCCGTGATTCCCAGAACTGCAGGTACAAGTCTTGCAGGCCAGGTTGTTGGCAACGGAGTTATCGTTGACGTATCTAAATATTTTACAAATATCCTTGAACTCAATATTAATGAAAATTGGGTGAGAGTGCAGCCAGGTGTAATAAGAGATGAACTGAATATCTATCTAAAGCCTTACGGTCTTTTTTTTGGTCCGGAAACATCAACAGCAAATCGTGCAATGATAGGAGGTATGGTGGGTAATAATTCATGCGGCTCCAATTCGATCATTTATAAAAGCACCCGTGAACATTTGCTTGAAATAAAAGCTATTTTAAGCGATGGATCAGAGGCAGAGTTTAAAACATTAAGCCTACAGGATTTTCATATCAAGTGTGAAGGCGATAGTCGTGAAGCAAAAATATATAGAACTGCCAGGAGCTTACTAAGCAATTATGATAACCAGCTGGAAATAAAAAAGCAATTCCCTAAGAAAAGTGTAGAAAGAAGAAATACCGGGTATGCAGTAGACCTGTTAATAGAAACCGCTCCCTTTAATGCCGGAGGTGATGATTTCAATTTTTGCAAACTCATTGCAGGCTCAGAAGGAACCCTTGCATTTATAACAGAAATCAAGCTTAACCTGGTTCCTCTTCCTCCAAAACATACGGGGCTGCTATGTGTTCATTTCAATTCTATTGATGAAGCATTAAGGGCCAACTTGATTGCGCTTAAGTATAAACCCGGAGCAAGTGAATTGATAGATAATTACATCTTGGAATGCACAAAGGATAATATAGAACAAATTCAAAACAGGTTTTTTGTGCAAGGCGATCCGGCTGCAATCCTGGTGATTGAATATTCAGGAAGTAACCCTGAGGAAGTTGCTGCCATTGCCCGGCATGTAGAGAATGAAATGAGGGCTGCAGGTTTGGGCTATCATTTTCCCTTGTTATTTGGTGATGATACAAAGAAGATTTGGACATTACGAAAAGCAGGTCTCGGCCTTTTAAGTAACCTTCCCGGCGATGAAAAAGCTGTGCCCGTAATTGAGGATACTGCAGTTGACGTAATTGATTTGCCTGCGTACATACAAGATTTTAACGGGATTTTGAAAAGATATAATCTGCATGCCGTACATTATGCACATGCTGGTTCCGGTGAACTGCATTTACGGCCCATCATCAATTTAAAAACAACTGAAGGCAACAGGTTGTTTCGCACAATAGCAGAGGAAATATCGATTCTTGTAAAGAAATATAACGGTTCATTAAGTGGCGAGCATGGCGATGGACGCTTACGTGGTGAGTTTATTCCAAAGATGGTTGGGAGAAAAAACTACCAGCTAATGAAGGAGATAAAACATAGCTGGGATCCGGAAAATATTTTCAATCCAAACAAAATTGTTGATACACCAGCGATGAATACAATGTTGCGGTATTCACCTGGTCAGCAAACACCATTGTTTAAAACAGTATTCCGTTACCACAACCAGGATGTGCTGCAACATGCAGAACAATGTAATGGCTCAGGAGATTGTCGTAAAACTGAATTATCGGGAGGTACTATGTGTCCATCATTTATGGCTACGCGTAACGAAAAAGACACCACAAGGGCAAGGGCGAACATCTTAAGAGAATTTCTTACCAACTCAAAAAAACTGAACCGGTTTGATCATAAAGAAATTAAAGATGTCATGGATTTGTGCCTTAGTTGCAAGGCATGCAAATCTGAGTGTCCTTCAAATGTAGACATGGCGAAACTTAAGGCAGAGTTTCTGCAACAGTATTACGATGCAAATGGAATTCCGTTTCGTTCAAGGTTAATAGCCAATTTTAATAGCTCCGCAAGGCTTGGTGCAACTATGCCCCGAATTTATAATTTTATAGTTACAAATAAAGTTACCAGCAAACTTCTAAAGAGGATTTCCGGTTTTGCTATTGAACGCTCTATGCCTACAATGCATAAGATCACTTTAAGAAACTGGTATGATAAAAGAAGACGCCAGCCGCCTCCGGACAAAGGTCAAGGATCAACTAACAACAATAAACCATCCGGCAAAAAAGTGTATCTCTTTTGTGATGAATTCACAAATTATAACGATACTGAAACAGGCATTAAAGCTATCTTGCTTTTAGAAAAACTTGGCTATGATGTGATAATACCCGGACACGAAGAAAGCGGCAGGGCATGGCTTAGCAAAGGTTTATTGCGGGATGCAAAAAAAATAGCGCAAAAAAATATTTCCATTTTAA
>CAXSEB010000075.1:3026-9037 GCA_964235805.1 uncultured Chitinophagaceae bacterium
GTCAGCTAATTAACGAAGATGCGCCAATGGTTGGCATTGAGCCTTCTGCTATTCTTACTTTTAGAGATGAGTATTTAGACCTTGCAGACGATGAGCAATTTGAAGCTGCCAAACGCTTGTCGTCTAATGTATACCTTGTTGATGAATTTATAACCAAAGAAATATCCAAAGGGAATATAACCAGGGAACAGTTTACAAGCGAGAAAAAAACTATAAAGCTGCATGGCCATTGCCAGCAAAAAGCATGGGGAGCGCTTAGTGCATCAGTGCAGATGCTATCAATACCAGAAAATTATACTGTTGAAATAATTCCTTCAGGTTGCTGCGGCATGGCAGGCTCGTTTGGCTACGAAAAAGAGCATTATGATATTTCGATGCAAATTGGTGAGCTGGTTTTATTTCCCGCTATCCGAAAACTGAACAGTGATGTTATAGTTGCTGCGCCAGGAACCAGTTGCAGGCACCAGGTAAAAGATGGTACAGGCATTAAAGCCTTACATCCTGTTGAAATACTTTACAATGCTTTGATATGATCAATCTAGTTCAGGTTATTCTGCTATCAAACTATTTGTAAGAATATTGCACGCTTCCGAGAAGTTTTTTTTCTTTAGAAAAGCACTTCTCAGTGTCCCGAAGTTTTTGATCATTATAGGTATACCTCCAAATATAATAACCTCCTCCTTCTTCAATCGTTGTCATCTGTTTTATTTGCCCTAAAGCGTTATACTCATACATGTAATCAGGCAATAAACGCTTTGCCCTGTCATTATAATGCACCACGTCCGTAAGATTGTTTTTATCATCATAGTAATAAAAATATTTTGTCGACTGTCCATTTTTTAATATTTCTTGTTCTTCGATAACATTTCCCTTTTCATCAACTTTAAAGTTTATTGTTGAGTAGTCTGCATTATTTTTTTTTCTGATCATTTGTTGCAGTCGACCGCCGGGGTCAAAAATATATTGGTGATTTTCATTTATAGCATTGGCATCGTCATAAGCTTTTGTAAGAGTGTTTACAGCCGCTACCTGGTCATTATTATTATATACATATTCTGTAAGATTTAAGGCAGCTTCTGAACTATCGGCGGTTTTTATAAGTAGTTCTTTAGCATTAAAGTAAGACGAAAGCAGCGATTGGCTTGTGACCGTTGACTTTGTAATTGTTTGTGAAGAGGTATAATTTTTATTAATTCTTTTTTCACAAAAAAATCCTTCACTTGGTTCGCCGTTGCTATCAAAACTTTTCACAGAAACTGCTTTTACTTTTTCGGCTTTTAACATATCCATCTCTTTATGAAGTTGCTGTGGATACCAAACATCTTTATAATAAAACTGCGCAGTTACATTCATATTTCCCAAACACGTTATTAGCACCAATGCTGCAAACCTAAATTTCTTTTCAAACATTCTTAATCAGATTTCTTTATTATGATAATACCTGTAAATTATATCAATTATAGATTACCAATTATTTATTACCTCATTTTTAACCGGATATTAGATGTTGGCAAATTTTCATAGTTATTAAAAAGTTTATGCATGAAATGTTGTTAACAGACTGTTATGAGACAGTCTAAATTTAACCGCTGATTAGTTTTAATTTTACTGCAAAATTCAATACAGGATCCTTACTATTCAGGGATAGATCCTTTTCAAATTTTCATATTACATATGCATACAACGGTAAACGAAGATTTCGCCAGGTTAGTTTATATAATGAACGAATTAAGAGAAAAATGTCCCTGGGATAAGAAACAAACAATTCACACTTTGCGCCAGTTAACCATTGAAGAAACATTCGAGCTTGCTGATGCTATTACCGATAATGATTGGCAAGGTATTAAAGAAGAACTTGGCGATATTCTTTTGCATATTGTTTTTTATGCCAAAATAGCAAATGAGCAAAATCAATTTACATTACATGATGTAATTAATGGAGTTTGTGAAAAGTTAGTATACCGGCATCCTCATATCTACGGAAATGTTGAAGTAAACGATGAAGATGATGTAAAGCGCAACTGGGAAAATCTTAAGCTTAAACAAGGCAAGAAATCTATATTAAGTGGCGTGCCTAAAGCCTTGCCTGCAATGGTAAAAGCTATGCGGTTACAGGAAAAAGCGAAGCAGGTTGGTTTTGAGTGGGAGGTTAAGGAGCAGGTTTGGGAAAAGGTTGAAGAAGAGAAACTTGAATTGCTTCAGGCTGTACAATCCGGCAATAAAAGTGATGTTGAAGAAGAACTTGGCGACCTTTTGTTTTCTGTTATAAATTATGCCCGCTTTGTAAATGTTGATCCTGAAAATGCATTGGCACTAACAAATAAAAAGTTTATAGATAGGTTCTCCAGTATGGAAAAATTGGCGCTTGCTGGCGGCAAAGCGCTTACAGATATGAGCCTTGAAGAAATGGATGCTCTTTGGAATAACGTAAAAGAACAAAGTAAATAGATTGAGTTACCGGTATAGCAAAAAAGGATTTCTAACAAACAACACTTACCTGCTGATTGCTGCAGCCTGGGCAGTTACCATCTCGTTTATAATTGATAATTACTGGAGCAGAACATATACTAATACTTCAATACAAAAGACAATACAAAGGGACATCCAGAAAAAGCAAAAAGATTTTGATGCTTTTTGCAGAGATACTGTCTTAATAAATAAGTTCGCATTAAATCAATACAGTGAATCCAATTTAAAAAAAATCAGGGCAAAAGATTATTTCATTTTTATTTATCGGCCCCGAAGCAGCGATGTCAACAAGTGCGTTTTTTGGAGTACGCAAGTTGCCCAGCCGGATTCAGCAATCGTTACATCTGATCGCAACAACTATATCACTAAACTCTTAAATGGCTGGTATGTTGTAAACTTAAAAAATGTAAAACAGAAAGATAATAATTGGCTAAAAGTTATATCCTTAATACCGGTTAAATGGGAGTATTATATAAGCAACAAATATCTCAAAAATTCATTTGAAGCAATTGATGATATTGAGAATGAATGCGAGGTTAGCATGCTGCCTGGTAACCTGGAAATTAGAGGTTTAAACGGGGCGACACTATTCTATTTACACCCTACGAGCAACAACACAAAAGTGTATCAAAATAACATTATTGCATTAATCTTTAAGATTATAGCATCATTACTGGTACTCATATTCATTCATATTGCCGCAAATTTTATGGCTGTAAAACGCGGATTAGGGCGGGGGTTTTTATTTTTGTTTTTACCTGTAATTATACTAAGAACACTAAGCTATCTTATACCTTTTCCTCTTAATTTTCGCCAGCTTGAATTATTTGATCCGGCAATTTATGGATCAAACTATATATTAAGGTCGCTTGGCGATCTCTTGATCAACTCACTAATTTTTTTGTGGTTTATCCTGTTTATCCGTTATCATTTGCAGAACAGGCCTGTTCAAATTAAACAGGTGAATACTGCTGATAAAATAAAAGTTATTACAGCGATCGCTTTATTGATGGTTTTAATTACTTTTTTATGTGGCCACATAATCAGAAGCCTCGTAGCAGATTCACAGATATCGTTTGATGTGATAAATTTTTTTACAATCACAGTTTACAGTGTTGTTGGTTTTATTGTTCTCTGTTGCATAGCCACAGGTTACTTTTTTTTATTTCAAATATTATCTTACATATTAAATCAGTATATAAAAAAAGAATCATACCTGCTTTATATTGCGTTAGCTGTGTCAGGTCTTACTTTTTTAAGTTTTATATATTCAAGACCCAGCCCTTATGTATCGTTCAATTTACTTTTGTTACTATGGCTGCTGCTTTTTGTCTTTTTGGTTAACAGAAATTACCGGAGTTTGGCAGCGGCTAAATTAATTTCATCAAGATATGTATTCTGGATATTCTTTTTTTCAGTTTCTATTACTGCAATTATTGTTTTGCAGAACAAAAGCAAAGAGCTTGGTTTTAGAAAACATTTTGCCGAGAATCTTTCGAATAAAGCTGACCCTGTTAGCGAAAGAATGTTAAACACTGTAGTAACAGATTTTAGAAATGATTTTTTGGCGGAGATCTTTCCAAGGTTGAAAAATGAAATACAAAACAGGCTGATTAAAGATAGCCTGACTAACATAAACTTAATTGGCTATCTTAATAAATATGATACTCGCATTTATACATTTGATGAAAATGAAAAGCCTTTATATAATGTCGATTCAACAACCTTCAATACTTTAAATGCTGTTATAGAAACGCAGGCTAAATCAACCACAACAGAAGGCTTATATTATTATGATGTATCTTATGACAGGTTTAATTATATAATTAAAAGACAGGTAACTGATACTTCAGGAAGTACAAAAGGATATATTTTTATCTTGTCGAATTTAAAAACTTATAAAAGCGATGCGCTTTATCCCGAACTTTTTTCTAAAGGAAATGCTAACTCCATAGACAACTCAAGTTTGTATGCTTTTGCAGTGTACAACAAAAATGAACTAAGTACCAGCCATAACGATTATCCTTTTGCCACTAAAATAAATGCCGGCAAATTGTTAAATAATGAATTTTGGACTAACAAGAAAAGCGGGTATGATGAGCTTTGGTATAAAGCTGACGAAGACAAAGTGATTGTAATAACCAAGCCAGACAGCATTTTCATTGAATCAATTACTTTGTTTGCTTACTTGTTTTGTGCCTTTCTTGCATTGGTTGCTTTGCTCCGGCTTTTAAACATCCTGGTACAAAGAAAATTTAATTTGCGAAAGATCAGGCTTTTTTCAGGATTAACCATCCGCACGCAAATACACGGAACTATAATTTTGATAAGTATTTTTTCATTTGTTGTAATTATGATTACAACAATATTATTTTTTATAAGAAGATATCATAATAATAACCAGGAGAAGTTGAGCAGAAGCATACAAGTAATGCAAAATGAAGTGCGGAATTCATTAGATACGTCCATCAACTACGGACAGGCGCAGCAGAATTATAAATTACATTCCAATAGTAAATTGGAAAGTGCACTAAACAAGATAGCTGAGATTTATACCGCTGATATTAATCTGTATGATCTTGAAGGCAATCTTGAGATATCAACATTACCATTACCTTATACCAAAGGCATAGTAAGTAAAAAGATGGATCCGATTGCTTTTTACCATCTGAAGAAATTAAAAGATGTCCAGTTTTTCCAGGAACAAACTATTGGCAAATTAAATTATCTAAACAACTACGTTCCTGTTAGAAATGAGACGGGGAAAGAATTTGCTTACCTCAACATTCCCTATTTTGAATCAGAAAGTAAATTGGAAGAAGAGATATCAAGCTTTTTAGTGACCATCATAAATCTTAATGCTTTTATTTTTTTAGTAGCAGGTATCATTGCATTATTTATAACCAACCGCGTTACTCAATCTTTTTCTTTGATAAGCAATAAAATGAAAGAAGTCAACCTTGGGAAGGTAAATGAAATGATAACATGGCACAGGAAAGATGAAATTGGCGAACTGGTTAAAGAATATAATAAGATGGTAAAGAAGTTGGATACAAGTGCAGAAATGCTTGCCAGGAGCGAACGTGAAGGCGCATGGAGAGAGATGGCCAGGCAGGTTGCACATGAAATAAAGAACCCATTAACGCCGATGAAACTTAACCTGCAATACCTGCAAAATGCAATTGACTCTAACGCTCCTAATGTAAAAGATATATCAGTTTATGTAGCTAAAATACTGGTGGAACAAATTGATCACCTTTCACAAATTGCCGGTGATTTTGCGCAGTTCGCAAACATAGGACAAAGTAAAAATCAGTTTATTAATTTAACCGATTCCTTAAAGCAGGTTACGTTATTATTTTCTTCAAATGAAAGCCTGCATATCTCAATGCACGCTCACAGCGATAATATTGTTATACAGGCAGACAGAACACAGATAAACAGGCTGTTCACAAATCTTCTGCAAAACGCCCATCAATCTGTGCACGATGATAGAAAGGCCAGAATAGAAATTAATACAACAGGCAATGATAAAGAAGTAT
>CAXSEB010000076.1:0-384 GCA_964235805.1 uncultured Chitinophagaceae bacterium
AATGGGCTGTGTCGAAATAATATCGCTGCTTCCGCAAAGCAGATCATTATGAATATTTGGATTGCTGCTGATACCATATTTATTGCAGCGCTTTTGCAACATCCCAAACCATATCATTGCAAAAAAATCGTTCAGCAACGGTGCTTTCCATTTATTAAGTAAAGTTTTTTCAAAATTTATATAGAGATGCATTAATTCATTTGCATTCTTTTTTGAAAGATCAATCTCTTTATAATGAGTAATAGTTTTGTTGAGCAAATTCATAAACTCCTTTCTTTTTTTAGGAAGTTGCAGGAAACGCATATACATGTTGCCGGACATTTTTATAATGCTCAGCCAGGCTTTTCCTTTTGATAAACGATAGTTTTCCGGAATATCAAATCG
>CAXSEB010000076.1:394-8907 GCA_964235805.1 uncultured Chitinophagaceae bacterium
GAAACGTGCGTTGATACTATATCCTGGCAGCATTGCAAGCATGTGATACCACGTTTTCAAATTATAATAAACCCTTCCGTTGATAAGGCCAAGTGTATTGGCAAACACGTTTTCATTATCATTGATAACTTTGTTACTAACACCCATGTACCTGCAAAAAAGTTTGTAAGCGCCCTCGTAAGATTTTTTTATAAACGAAAAAGTGAGCGGCGTTGTAACACCGGGGTAAGATTCAATTATGTTGCTGTTATCCCAAACAATATAATCACCTTGTTTATTTGCAGGCTTAATAGCAGCCGTAATGTTTCTTGTTTGAAGAAGAAATATTTTTCCATCTTTTAGAGCAAATTCAACATCTTGTGGTTTGCGATATTCTTTAAAAAGTTTATTAAGAATTTCACCTAATTCAAAAATGTGTTTATCACTAAGAGAAGAAATATTCTGTTTTTCTTTTTCTACCTTAATCTTTGTTGTACCTCCAGAGTCTTGGGAATGAAGAATAATTTTGTGTGTTTTTTGCGCAAGCTGGGGTGTGATTTTTCCATCTTTTAAAATAAAATTATCTGCATTTAAATCTCCCGAAACCAATCCTTCTCCCAGTCCAAAAACAGCGCTTATAAATTTTTCATCAGCATTTCCGTTTACAGGATTTATGCCGAATGCAACACCTGAAACATCTGCATCAACCATTTGCTGGATGATTACAGCAAGGCCAAAATTCTTATCAATATTATTATTGTTTCGATACTCATAAACACGTTTTGAAAAAGCAGATAACCAAACACATTTTATCTTCTCTGCAATAGCCTCTTTTGTTACAAAAAGATAACTTTCAAATTGCCCTGCAAAAGAAAACTGTTCACCATCTTCATCAATTGCAGAAGAGCGAATGGCATAATACTTTGTGGCAGATAACTGTTGTATAATATTCTCAATAACAGGTTGTGGTAATTCAATATTGGAGATAAAATCTATTATTGTTTCGTTGTCTGCCTTTTGAATTTCTGCAGGCACCAAAGAAGCCAAAACTTCCTGTGGAATTACAATAAATCCCGGCACATTCATTTCTATTTCTTTTAAGCGAAATAGGTTTTTAGCTTTACCTCCGATTGTAAAATTTTTTACTGAATATTTTTCTTTAAGAAGGATGAATTTCATTTGTTGAAGAAAAGTTTTGGAATCATAGGAGCGCCGCCCAGCGTGAGATACATAGCAATCGTCCATAATGCTGAAGCATATTCTATCATCTTAGAAAGTTTAAAAGTTCGTCTTCTTAAAAATATAAAAGCAGGCAGAGAACACACTACAAACACAATTATCAGTATGATAAAACCAACCATTCCATAACCCGCAAAAGCACTTGCAGCAATACTTAATGAAAGCGTTATCAATAAAATAAAAATCCAAAGAATAACAGCTTTATTAGTACCAAGCATTGATGTATAAGTGAGCACACCAGTTGCTTCTTTTTCAGGTATGCGTATCTTTCTGCCAACCTCAAGCACAATACCATTCATGTAAGAAACAGCAAAGAAAAAAAGTAAACCTTTTGAAGGTTGAACGCCGCCAAGAAACCAATCAAGACCGCTGGCATAGATATCAACTAAAGGAATGATAAACATGTGAGAAGTGACGTACCAAAACTGGTGTTTTTTCAGCCAGCCGGAAATAAAAAATTCTTTTCCCATCAACAGTAAATAACCGATGATAATAAAATAGATCATCAGCATTTTAGGATAGAAAAACAAGTTTAATAAAACCTGGATTATCACAATTGCAATTCCTATCGTACCTAATTCTTTTAAAGAAATTAATCCTCTTGGTACTGCAAGTTCTTTCCTGTACCTGGCATCATCGTCAGCATCTTTAAATTCATCAAAAATTCTTACAAGAAGAAATAAAGTAATCGTTATAAATATTCCTGTAACAAAAGCTTTCCACGAAACAAAACCTTCTGCACCTCTGCAGATTCTCGAATAAGAAATGGCTGAAAAACTAAACGAAGCAACCAGCAATCCATGTCCTAAAATGGGAAAGCGTTCTTTTTGGTAGAGGTAAAATCTTTTTATAAAACCGGCATTGTTTTCTTCTGCATTACTAAATTCATTTGTAGTTACAGTGCTCATTTTTTTCTTCCCAGGTTTTTATGTGCTGCTGAAAAATGCCCTGCAGAAAGTGCTGCTGCAATAGAAAGCTCACCCGCAAGTGCAAGCGCAGCGCAGATTTCAGCAAATTTCTTTGCTTTACCTTCGCCGTAACAATCCATCAGCTCAAGACATTCTTTTTGAGTGGGCAATCCTGTTCCGCCGCCAATTGTACCAACTATTAAGTTTGGTAATGTTACGCTGGCATATAAATTTCCATCTGCTGTAACTTCCATTCTTGTAATTCCTATGGCAGCTTCTGCAATGCAGGCAACATCTTGTCCGGTTGCAAGAAATAATGCAGTTAATCCGTTTGCATATTGCCCTTGTGCGCCGATGGAGCCGCTTTGAATGGCGCCAATAGTTGACGATCGCCAATACTCCGACATGCCTTCCGGTGTTGATTTTAGAACATCATTTACAATTTTTTCCGGCAGGTTAATTTCTGCGGTAACTTTTTTACCGCGTACATTTATAAACGACATGCCGGTAGCTTTTTTATCTCCTGAATAATTGCCTTCAATAAACCAAAACAGCGGTTTTACAGGAACATTTTCTATAATGTATTTACATATTTCATCAGTACAAATAGTAACCATATTTTGTCCCGCTGCATCGCCTGTATGATATTCAAAAGTGAGAATAAGATGATTGCCTTCTATGTTCGGCTTCATATCAACAAGGTTGGCAAAGCGGCTTGTGCGTTTTATAATCTTTTCAAATTCGGCCATGTTTTTAAACACCCAAATAATAAATGAGCCAAGATCACCAAGGTTATTAAATTTGAAAACCGGCGATCTTTGTACGCCTTCTGTAATGCATATTGATGTTGCGCCGCCAGCAAGATAGCAAGCCTTTGCGCCGCGATGATAAGAAGCAATTAACGCACCTTCAGTTGTAGAAAGCGGAACATAAAAATCGCCTTGCGCACAAGAACCAATTACACGCAGCGGGCCAATAATGCCAGTGGGAACCATTGACATGCCTATGTAATTTTCTATGTTTCCTTCTAATTGTTTTAATTGAGAAAATTGTTTTTTGCCTGTGAGGAATGGTAATTCTTTACCGGTTTTCTTTTTAAGAAATTCAATTCGTTTACTTATGCCATCTTCAGTAACAGTTACGTCTCTCAGCAAACCTTCGCTTTCAATATTATCTATGGGCTTGTTATGGATATTTTTTATAAGATCATCTACATTTTGTAATGTATTTAAAATAGTGAGCGCCTTTTGTGCTTTATCGCTTGATGATGACATTATCAAAAAAGATTAATTAAAGAGAAGCTATTAGTTTGGTGTCTGAAAGTAATGATTTTCAGTGTAAGTTGCCGCCAATGAATATATCTTAACTTTTTACTTATTAAGTTAAGGTTCCTGAATGAAATGTGGTTTTAATCTTTCCTGTGAGATCTTTTTCAATCATTTTTTCGGCCATTAAAATCATGTTTTTAAACGCAATTGCATGTGAAATGCCATGGCCAATTATTACAGGCTTATTTACACCCAGAACGGGAACACCGCCATAAATTTCAAAATTAAAACGGTTAAAATGTTCATCGTTTATGCCACGACGAAGTACAAGGTCGTAGATGGATTCTGCAAATTTTAACAGCACGTTGCCTGTAAACCCTTCGCAAATTATTACCTCGGCCTTATCCATCAAAACGTCCCGCCCTTCTATGTTTCCAATAAAATTTAAACTATCATTTTCCTTTAGCAAAGCATAAGCAGCCTGTGTTAGAATGTTGCCTTTTCCTTCTTCTTCTCCAAGATTTATAAGGCCAACTCGTGGGGATTCATAATTTAAAATATGTTGAGCAAACAGGGAACCGAGCATTGCAAATTGTAACAGGTTTTCCGGTTTACAGTCAGCATTTAATCCAACATCTGCCAACAGCCCGAGTTTACCATTTTCTTTTGGGAGGTAAGCGCCAATGGTTGGCCTTAAAACACCTTCAATAGTTTTGATACTAAACAAAGCGCCAACCATCATAGCACCGGTATTGCCAGCACTTATAAACGCATCAGCCTTGCCTGTTGCAAGCAGGTGAAATCCTATTGCTATTGAGGATTGTTGTTTTTCTTTTAAGGCTTTGGTTGGATGCTCGTGCATTTCAATAACCTGAGAAGCATGAATTACAGAGAGATGTTGTGAAAGAATGCCATTGTTTTTAAGTAGCTCTTTTATCGCAGACTCATTTCCTATAAGTATTAATCTTGCCGGAGATAAATTATTTTCCAGATATAGATCAAGGCCTTTCACAGCTTCCCAGGGAGCATAATCTCCGCCCATCATATCCAATGCAATATTCATTTTACACCTATTAATGTATAAAAAAAATCCAAAACCCCAGATGAAATTAATCAATCTTTGATTTTGGATCTTCGAATGTTTGCAATATTTATGCTCAGGCTTTGGAAGGCGCTATCTCAGCGATCACTTTCCCTTTGTACATCAACTTGCCTTCGCTAACGTGGGCACGGTGACGAACATGTGTTTCTCCTGATGTACTATCAACGCTAAGCGTAGGGGCGGTTGCCTTATAATGAGTTCTTCTTTTTGCGCTTCTTTGCTGACTGTGTCTGCGTTTCGGATTTGGCATAGCCTCTGTGTTTTATAAACAATTAATTAATGTTATTTTTAAATTTTTCAAGTCCTTTTGATAATGGATTGTTGTTTCCATTTGTTCCCTCGGCCATTTTCTTTAACATGCTTAAAATTTCTGTATTGCATTGCGGGCCGCCGATTTCGTCTTCATTACACATTCTCTGCATTGGTATGCTTAATAAAATAAATTCATAAATCCAGTCAGATAAATGAAGATGACTTTCTGTTCTGGCTATGTAATAGATATCCGGGTCTTCTTCAGTTTCGTTCATCTCATCCGGGTTATCTACCAGCTTCACTATCATGTTAAATTCATCCCATAAATTAATAGGAAGAGAATTTCCGCACCTGTCACAAACAACCTCCACTTTACCGCCAACTTCAAACCGCAACATCATAAATGATGTATTCTTATCAAGCGTTAGCTTAACTTGTGCATCACAGTTGGTGAAATCCGTTTCGTTATATGTTAGAAAGAACTTATCGTCAACCTTATAATTAAACTCATGTAAACCCGGTTTTAGGCCTACAAACGCAATATCAAATTCCCTTCGGTTAGCCATACCGTAATTTTAAGGTCGGCAAAGTTAGTAATAAACTGTTGATTTTAAGGCAACCTTGTCTAAAAATATGCAAACACTCCAAATTGATATCTGTGTAAAGGCTTCTCTATCTTTACTTATTATATGACCAGCAAGGGACAATTTACCCGTAGAAGTTTTTGGATAATTATTTTCCTTGTTTTTATCATCATCTTAATTAAAATATTTGCTTCTAACTCTGCATTAGTAGAAAACTTTTTTGCCACAGGTTTTTTTCAGCCATTTTCAATTACTCAAAGGTTGCTAACCGGTTGGCTTCCATTTAGCACAGGTGATATCCTTTACGTTTTTATTGCAGTTTGGCTTCTATATAAATTGATACGTTTTATTATAAGACTTTTAAAAGGGAAAATTACTTTAAAGTCAGCAGGAAAAAGTTTTGTAAAGATTTTGGTAGTTGCAATGGGTGTTTACGTTGTTTTTAATATTTTTTGGGGACTTAATTACAACAGGAAAGGAATTGTATACCAGTTAAAACTGGATACTATGAATTACAATGCCGCTGATCTTCAAAATATTCAACGATTACTTGTAGAAAAAGTTAATGCAAGTAAGCAGGCACTGTTAAATAAGCATTTATTTTATCCTTCAGATAAAGAATTGTTTACGCAGGCGAAAAAATGTTACCAGCAAACCGCAATATCGTACCCTTTTCTGCAATACAAAAGCAAGTCGGTAAAAACGTCGATATTTGGCTGGTGGGGAAATTATCTTGGTTTTACAGGTTACTACAATCCTTTTTCGGGCGAAGCGCAAGTAAACACAACTGTTCCGAGGTTTGTTATACCTTTTACAACATGTCATGAAATGGCTCACCAGATTGGATACGCAAAAGAAGATGAAGCCAATTTTGCGGGTTACCTGGCGGCGACATCTTCTACTGATACTTTTTTTCATTACTCAGCTTACCTTGAATTGTTTTTATATGCCAACCGTGAATCTTATTATACAGATTCTGTTTCAGCAAAACAGGCTTTTTCACAGCTTTCTCCTGCAGTAAAATCTGACATAAAACAGTGGAGAGATTTTTTGACGAGATATACAAGCTTTGTAGATGCAATTATAACCTGGGCATATGGAAAATATCTGAAAGCAAATCAACAACCCAGGGGAATGCAGACTTACAATGAAGTTATAGGTGATCTGATTGCATTTTACAAAAAGACAGGAAAAATATAAAGTGATTAAACGATGTAATCTCAGTAATACCTAAATTTACTTTATGGCAGCATGTAATTTCACAATACCTTTTTCGGGCAGTGCAAATCAAATACTTTATAAAGCTAAATCCTCAATTCAGGGACAAGGCGGCACTTTAAATGGGGACGACTCTTTAGGAGACTTTGATCTGAGTATTTTAGGCAGTACGATCAGGGGCTCTTACTTTGTAACAGGCCAATCTCTTAATATTAAAATAGAATCCAAGCCATTTCTTATTCCATGCAGTACTATCGAAAGTTTTTTAAAGAGTAGGCTACAAGGCTAAATCCCCGATTCGTTAAACTTTAAAGCGTTTATCAAAGCAATTGCTTTGCCTTTTAATATTCAAAGTTAATAGCTGGACATATCTGTTTAAATTGATATCAATAAGAAAACAGTTTGTATTGTAACTTTTGCCTAAAGCAATCGTTACAGCATTATCTAAAAAAATTAATAATGAAAAAATTACTAATAATCTTATTGGCTTTCATAAGCCTTAATGCAGCTGCGCAACCATGGCAAACCATTAGAGGAAACGGAGAAATTAAACGGGAAACAAGAACCATAAGTGATTTTACTTCGCTTTCATCCCGTGGCTCAATGGATGTTCAAATATCTTATGGCAGTTCCAATAAGATAGAAGTGCAGGCGGATGAGAATCTTCTTCCATACATTGAAACGGTTGTAGAAGACGGAAAGCTGTTAATAGGTTCTAAAAAAAATGTGAATTTCAAAACAACAACAAAAATGGTTATATATGTTACCATGAACACGATGAAATCTTTGCAATTAAGCGGCAGTGGTAATATTGAGGGAAGCGGTGCATTTACTAATGATGATAAAAGCGATATCGGGGTATCCGGATCAGGCAATATAAAATTGCATTTCAAAACATTTAAAGCACTTGAACTTGCCGTTGCTGGCAGTGGTAATATTGACCTCGAAGGCGATAACGCCACCGATAACATTAGTGCAGCTATCAGTGGAAGTGGAAATATTGATTGCGCTGACTTTGTTACTAATAACGTTGACGCTAAAATTAGTGGCAGTGGAAACCTTAAAGTAAATGTCAATCACTCTATTGACGCAAAGATTAGCGGAAGTGGAAATGTATTTTATAGAGGAGATGCATCAAACATCAGCAGCAGGTCATCAGGAAGCGGTAAAGTAGTTAAGATGTAAATCTGCAGATTTTATTATTTCTTCCATTAGATAGTGATTCGATATCTTACTTATTCATCACCTCTTTTTATACAATTATAACGTGTAATTCATCGCTTAAAGTAATTAAGCGATATTAGCCTTAATATTGCGATTGCATAATTTATTAAGCCCACTATGAAGATCAAGCTATTTGCAATTGTAATGTTCTTATTCAGTTCATTTTCATCTGTTGCACAGCCAAAACCTGCACGTTTGATAGTAAGAGGCGATGACATGGGTTTTTCACATGCGGCAAATGAGGCATTGATAAAAACCTGGAAGGAAGGCATAGAGCGTTCTGTTGAAGTTTTAGTTCCCTCGCCATGGTTTCCTGAAGCCGTAAAATTATTAAAGCAAAACACTGGTATTGATGTCGGCATTCACCTTGCACTAACCAGCGAATGGGAAACTGTTAAATGGAGGCCGCTTACTTACTGCCCCAGCCTAACAGATAGCGATGGTTATTTCTATCCAATGATTTTTCCTAATAAAAATTATCCAAATAACTCCTTAAAAGAGCATTCGTGGAAGCCTGATGAAGTTGAAAAAGAACTTAGGGCGCAAATAGAATTGGGCATTAAGAAAATTCCAAACTTAAGTCATCTGTCTTCTCACATGAACTACGATCATTTGGACAGCCAGGTAACGGCGATAGTGAAAAGGCTGGCTAAAGAGTATAAACTGGATATTGATCCAGAGGAACTAGGAGTTGAATACATTGGTTACAAAGGCCCTTCTCACTCCGCTTTAGAAAAGG
>CAXSEB010000077.1:0-8905 GCA_964235805.1 uncultured Chitinophagaceae bacterium
GTTATTTAATTTTAGCGGTGGCTTTGATGTGTTCAGGGACAAGCTTCCGTTTTTTCTTTTTGTAATTTTGGCAAGTGCATTAGCTGTTGCTTCGTTTGTAAAAAATCTTTCACTTATACCTGTACTTGGCCTTGCAAGTTGTTTTTATTTAATGACGGAACTTGGATATACAAATTGGCTTAGGTTCAGTATATGGCTAATTATCGGTTTAGTGATTTACTTTTTATACAGCCGCCATCACAGCCGGCTTGCAGTAAAAGATACAATCTATTAATAACAACAATTTCTTTCCTGGAAAGATTAAGGTGAGGGCTTTATGAAATACCAGATCGGCGATAAAATTTTAGTGCTTTACTCACAGGAAGAAGGAGAAATCATTGAATTTATTAACGATAAGATGGTAATGATAGAAGTGCAGAATGTTCGCTTTCCCGTTTATATGGATCAAATTGATTTTCCCTATTTTAAAAGATTTACAGAAAAATCTATCGGCATAAACAAAAAAAATAATACTGATAAGAAATACATTGATAATGTAAAAAAGGAAAAGTCTTCAGCCAAATACAAAGTTGGTGAAGGTTTATGGGTTTCATTTTTACCGGTATTTGATAAAGATGTTTTTGATGATGACATTGTAGAAAGCTTCAAACTTTATCTTATAAACCAGACAAATGAAAACTTTAATTTTAGTTATAATCTCAACTTTGCAAAACGTTCCGGCTTTGAATTAAAGAACCAGCTTTTTTCTCTTACCGACTTTTATTTGCACAATGTTTTGTTAGAGGAAATGAACGATTCGCCAAAGTTTGAATTTGAATTTTCCCTAATCTCCCCGGATAAAAAAAGAGCTGGATATTACGAAACCTCTTTAAAGTTAAAAGCCAAACAATTGTTTCAAAAAATCGAAGAAATTAAATTAAAAAACGAGCCAACGTTCTCTTATAAGTTATTTGAAAAGTACCCGGACAAATTACCTGATGATAAGCCGGATGTCGGTGATCTGTATAAAGAGACAAAAATTTATGACCTGTCCCAGGCTCGGCAACTGTTGGAGCCTGCACGTTCAGTGATTGATCTTCATATCGAAAAATTAAGTGACAACTGGAAGCACTTAAGCAACTTTGAAATATTAACTCTCCAGTTAAAAACATTTGAAAAATATTATTACCTCGCGGTTGCTCATCACCAATTAAACTTTACGGTGATACATGGCATAGGAAGCGGCAAATTACGAGATGAAATACATGAGTTATTGAAAGCGAAAAAGAAAGTAAAAAGCTTTGTAAACCAGTACCATCCTAACTATGGCTATGGAGCTACAGAAATTTACTTTGCCTATTGAGGTGTGTTTATTCTCTCTCTACGATTACCTCACACTTAACGCATAACTTTGCAGTGCTACAAACCGGGTTATCGTGCTGAACCGAAGGTACAGTAAGGAAAGTCCGGACAGTATAGAGCAACACACCGGTTAACAGCCGGGTTCCGGTTCGCCGGAAACAGAAAGTGCCACAGAAAATTACTGCCTTATTTTATTTCTCCGGAACTATTATAAGGTCAAGGTGAAAACGTAAGGTAAGAGCTTACGAATTGTATTGGTAACAATACTTTTGGGTAAACCTTGTGTACTGTAATGCCACGTATATCAGCGTTCCGGTAACTATCGGGAGAGGGCTGCTCGCCCGATGCTGAAGGGTAGGCAGCAAGATCATAACAGTAATGTTATGGCAAGATAAATGATAACCACCTGGATTAATTTCCGGGAACAGAATCCGGCTTACAGGTTTGTAGCAATTGCATTTAAGGCATCCGCTGATTGTGGATGCCTTTATTATTAAAGTAGATATCCAAGACTACTTGTTCACATCTTTTATTTAAGATAATCTTAGCGCAAACACAACAATAGTTTTTGAACTTTCGTTCTCTTTGTCTATATGTTTATAAATTCTTTTTATCTTTCATAAACTTAATATCTTGTTAAACCAATATTTATATGAAATCCTTTAAATGCCAATTATTATTTCGGGCAATCGTTATTGCTATCTCAACATTACTAACATCCGTTAATTCTTATAGCCAGGTTTCCGGCTGCAAAGATCCTATGGCTAATAATTACAATTCTGCAGCTACAATAAGTGATGGAAGTTGTACTTATAATATAACAACTTATACACCGCCAATCATAGCAGATTCACTTAATGCTGTTTTAATTGAGACTAGCGGATTGCAAATGGCGGGAAATTTTTTATGGAGCTTTAATGATGGCGGCGGTGCTGCTGCCATTTACAGGATTGATACGCTAACCAGTAACCTTCTTCAAACCGTTAATTTAGGTGGCGCTACAAATAGTGATTGGGAAGATATAGCGTTTGATGGTACTAATTTTTATATTGGTGATTTTGGAAACAATAAAAACGGATTAAGAAATGATTTTAAAATTTATAAGTTTGCTTTAAAAGCTATACCAGATTATAATGCAAATCCTGTTGTTACCATACCTTCTAATCAAATTGAGGTAATAAATTTTGCATATAGCGACCAGGTGTTGCCGCCGGTCGACACAGGTGCAAACCATACAAAATTTGATTGTGACGCAATGATAATTGATAATGGCCAAATTCAGCTCTTTACAAAAAATTGGATTGATACAATCACTACACATTATGTAATAAATGGCCTGGTTGCAGGCTCATATACTGCCACACCTGTGGATACACTTGCCACGCATTATCTTATAACCGCTGCTGACAAAGCACCAGGTCAGAATATTGTAGCTCTTTTAGGACATGACATTACAGGCTTTGGAATTCATCATATACAGTTACTTTCTGACTATAGTGGCGGTAAGTATTTTAATGGTAATAAGAGAAAAATTGACCTGCCCAATGCAACTGTTATGGGCCAGGCAGAAGGCCTTGCTTTTAGAAACGCAATGTATGGTTATATCAGCAATGAAAGAATACCAACGGTAAAGCAAAAACTTCGTTCTTTCAATATCAGCAATTTTGTTCCGGCTTATGTTTTGCCTCTTACCCTTCGTGATTTTACCGTAAACACATTAAATGATTCTCATAAAATTATGTGGTCGTTTAATGATCCGGTTCAAAGTATGCAACTGGAGCATAGTACTGACGGTGTGCATTTTGATGTTATTAAAACCTATAGCAACACACTCTCCGGTGCCTATTTTGATAAAACTACCGGGCCAATAAATTATTATAGAGTTAGCTGGCACAATAACAATGGGCCAATTCAATACTCTAACGTGGTAAGCATTAAAGATAAAGAGCAACGGACTCTTAAAAATTTCTTATTGAGATCAGATGGAGAATTAAGCTTTTTATTAACCGGCAACAGCGTTGCTAACTATTCATTTCAATTGATAACTATTGACGGCAAAATAATTGCTCAAACAAAGGATCGGCCTTACTCGCCAGGCCTTAACACAATCCGGATATCAAAGAAAACAATTCTTGATAATCTTGTTTATTTATCTGTTTACAGTGATAAACATGAAACAACAACTCTTATCAGGGTTGGCAAATAAGTTTTATATATATCTTTCCGGGCTGTTAATTATGAACGCAAACCGGATGATGTCTGTAAAATTTAATTAAATCATGAAACTAAAAATTGCTTTGGTAACCGGAGGGTTGTCAGGAGAAGCTGAGATATCTTATAAATCGGCCATTACAATTGAAAACAATGTCGATAGAGAAAAGTGGGAGCTGTATAAAATTGATATAAATCCACAAGGCTGGTTTTATTTGCTGCCTTCCGGAGAAAAAATTAATGTAGATAAAAACGATTTTTCCGTAACTATTGATCAACAAAAAATAACATTCAATGCCGTGCTTATTGGTATACATGGCACACCCGGCGAAGATGGAAAACTGCAAAGTTATTTTGACCTGTTGAAGATACCTTACACATCCTGCGATGCAACAACTTCAGCGTTAACATTTAATAAAAGATATACTATTGCAGTCGCAGGGTCAGGCGGGATAAAGGTTTCAAGGTCTGTGTTAGTATTCAAAGATGACGGCCAAAGCCCTGAAGAGGCAATAAGAGGTCTCACTTTTCCTTTATTTGTAAAACCCAATAACGGCGGCTCAAGTATAGGCATGTCCAAAGTAAATTCTTCATCAGAAGAATTAGGAGTTGCCATTGAGAAGGCATTCAAAGAAGATAACCAGATTTTAATAGAAGAATATATAGAAGGGAGAGAATTTACCATCGGCGTATTCCGGCACAACAAAAAAGTGATCACATTACCTGTAACAGAAGTGATCTCCAAAAAAGCGTTCTTTGATTATGAAGCAAAATATTTTGGTGCAAGCGAAGAAATTACCCCTGCAAATATTGATGAAAGCGTTGCAGACCAGGTAAGGAAACAAGCCTTAAAAGCTTATCATTTGTTTAATTGCAAAGGCGTTGTAAGAATAGATTTTATTTATAATAAAAAAGATAACGAACCGTACATGTTAGAAATAAATACGGTGCCCGGCCAAAGCGAAGCCAGCATTGTGCCGCAACAAATACGTGCAATGGGCTGGAACTTAACACAATTTTACACGGCGCTGATTGAAGATTGTTTGCAGAATTAATGGATAGATAACTAAATTACAATCTTAACCGGAACTTATTTCAACTCTATAATTCGTATTGTGTTTAAATTTGTTACAAGACAACCGTTTTGGGTGAACCTTTTAGCCGCAATTACAACAGTTGTTTTGCTGGGTTTTCTTTTTTTTGCTTCATTGAACTGGCTTACTAACCACGGCGAGTATTTAAAAGTGCCTTCTGTAAAAGGTAAAAATGTTGATGCTGGCATTAAATTACTTGAAGATCTTGGTTTTGAAGTGGTGATACAGGATTCCGTCTACCTTGAAAATTTCCCTAAGTATACAGTTTTAAAACAACTTCCCGAGCCGGAAGCGACTGTTAAAGCAAACCGAACCGTGTTTTTAACCATCAACCGTGCATCGCCACCTTTGATAGATATGCCAAAATTGGAAGGATTAAGTTTGCGGTTTGCTCTTGCCAAATTAGAAAAAAGTCATTTAAAATTGCAGGATACAATTTATCGTCCTGACTTTATGAAAGGTTCCGTGCTTGAACAGCAATATAATTCTCAAAGGGTAAGTGCAGGCAGCAAAGTGCCATGGGGCAGCAATATAACTTTAATAATAGGTGCAGGTTTGCAGGCCGAAGAAGTTCCGGTTCCTGATCTGCTTGGATTGACCTTTGCGGAAGCTAAACTTTTGCTCGAAGAAAAGGGCATAAGCCTTGCTGCTGTTGTTCCGATGCCTGCCGTAAAAGATACACCTAATGCTTATGTATATAAACAAAATCCTGAAATATTGGACGTAGATGAGAAGCCGGTATTTATACAACCAGGACAAACTATGGATATCTGGCTTTCGCCCATTAGGCTTGATGCAGACAGTTTAAGAAAATTAGAAAAACAAGATTTATTTCAATGACAAACATAACACCTGAAGAAGTAAAACAAAGATTAGATGCCGGTGAAAAACTGAATTTGATTGATGTTAGAGAGCCATACGAAAATGCAGAATTTAATATTGGCGGTACACTCTTGCCTATAGGCAAAATACAAAGTCTGCAGATAGAAGATATTGAAGATCTTAAAAACGAAGAAGTGATTTTGTATTGCCGCAGTGGTAACCGAAGCGGCCAAAGTGCAATGATATTGGATCAGCTTGGCTTTACAAAAACAAAAAATCTTACTGGCGGAATGTTAGGCTGGCAGGAAAAAATTTAAATGATAATTTATTGCCGTTAGCACTCAAACTCGTAATTAAGAACTCCCGTCAGAACTTAATGTTGATAGCGGCAATAAAGTTTGTGCCTGCCATAGGGTAATAATAATTCTCTGTAATAAAGTTTCCACCACTAAAATAGCTAAAGGTGTAACCATTGGGTTCATAACGTTTATTAAAAATGTTATTTACCTGCAATACAAAATTTGTTTCTTTAGCAAACTTACCTTTCAACGAGTAGTTTACTCTTACATCCTGTAAGTAATAAGCACTAAGGCTTCTTGAATTTTTAGACGTATTGTCAAGATACTGTTTGCTTACATATTTTGAAATCAGGCTTATGCCGGCATTCTTCACCGGTAAAAAATCCAGGTTAGCAAAACCAATGTGGTTTGGTGAAAAAGAAATATCTGTGTTGTGATAATCAAAAGACTTCTGCGCTCCATTATCATAATCATCATCATATTCTGTAAAGTTTTTTATTTTGTTTTCACTTATTGTAAAATTCGCATTTGCATTAAGCCAGCGGGTAATCTTCAATTTACCTTGCAATTCAATTCCCATGCGATAGCTAGAAGGTGCATTAGTTCTTGTGTATGAGCCAACATCATTTATTTTTCCTGTAAGCACCAGTTGGTTGTGGTAATACAAATAGTAACCGGTAAATCCATATTGATAATTTGTTGTCCTCTTTTCTATTGCTAATTCTACATCGTGCAATACTTCGGGCAAAGGTGGTTGCTGAACACCAGCTTCAAAATCATCCCGGTTAGGCTCTTTACTTGTTAATGAATAAGAAACGTAAGCATTGTAATTGTTTTTGGTATAACTGATACCTGTCTTTGGATTAATGAACACATAATTTTTATGTATTACAAGATCGGGATGATCTTTAAAGCCGTTGATATTATACTTCACGTTACTCATTTGTATATCTGCAAAGCCAGTCAAGTGTCTGCTTAATTGCTGTTGTAATTTTGCGTAAAGATTAAGGTCAGATTTATGGGAGTACAGATCATAAAAGCGATAGTCTTTATCAAAGCCTTGCTGTGCCCATGTTACAAGTCCGTAATGTTTGCCATCATACTTATTCCACCCGCCTCCAAAAGTAAATTGCGTTTGATTATTTTTCTGCTGTACCGAAAAGATTGTACCGTAAAAATTGTTATCAAGCCACAATTGCCTTATTAAATCAGTTTTAGTAATTACTGATGTTCCGTTATCAAAATCGTGTAAGCCATAATCGGCATAGCTCTGGGCACTTCTGTATTCTTCATAGTAGCCGGCACCTTTAGTTAAAAAAGCGGCTACATTAAAGCCTACATTGGTATTTACTTTATGATTATAAAATAGCTGGTAATGGGTTTGTGTATAGTTATCAGTTTCGTTAGCATAAGGCTCTCCTTGTTTCTCGGTTCCTGCCGCGTTGTACGTCCTGTTGGTTGTTAAAAAATTTTGCGGAATTCCATACCATGCCTGGTAAGTTTTCTCTTTTCCTCTAAAAATATTCAAACGCAAAGAATTTTTTTGATTAAGATAAGCGGTGCTTATATAAAAAGAATTCAGATCGCTGGAAGCCCTGTCAATATAACCGTCACTGCTGATGTTTGATAATCTTGCATCTAATGTAAGATGCTTTGCAAGCAAGCCTGAGCCAACCTTTAACGTGTGCTTCCATGTGTTAAATGAGGCAAAACTGTTATTAAATTCACCATAAGGTTTTGCGTTTATTTCATTAGTAGATAAATTAATTGTTGCGCCGAAAGCACCTGCGCCGTTAGAAGAAGTGCCAACACCTCTTTGTATCTGCAAGCTATTAACTGATGAAGCAATATCAGGCAAATCAACAAAATAAGATACCTGGCTCTCTGCATCATTATAAGGTATGCCGTTAAGTGTTACATTAATCCTTGTTCCATCAGTTCCCCTGATCCTTATGCCGGTATAACCTACGCCATTACCGGCATCGGAGTTTACTACAACGGATGGTGTTTGGTTTAAGATAAATGGAATGTCCTGCCCTAAATTCACCTTCTCAATATCTGCATGTGAAAGATTTGTTGTGGTAAAAGGTGCTTTGTCACTCGCTCTTACGGCCTTAACTTCAATAGGGTTTAAAAGCAATGTATCCTGCTTTTTTATTTTCTGGCTAAATGCGTTAACTGAAAAAGCGGTAAAAAGAAATAGCAACAATTTGATTTTCATGTCGGTTATTTATCTATTAATAATTAGATAAACACCTGGAAGAGAAGGACGCTTAATTTCCCGAAACCTCCCTTCGCAGGCATTATCCTGATCAGGTTCAGCGGGTATTTCTCAGCAATTTTTGCTATGCGCAAAAAAAGCACCCCGGTACTAAAATCTTATATAATAAAAAGCAATTGCAAAGATATATATTTGAATGAATACAGGGATATGTAACTTTTAAATGGTGTAAACGTTTAACTAAAAAAATCAACTTGTATGAAAAGTATATTTATAGTTTGCTTTCTTTTTTTCTCAATAAATTCTTTTGGGCAGCAAATCATAAATGATAAAAATGCTGAGGTTAGAAGCGTAAGTTCATTTAACGCGATAAAAGTGTCGGGAGCTATCGAGGTTTTTTTATCACAGGGCACATCACCGGCCGTAGCTGTTAGCGCAAGCGAAGAAAAATTTCGGGATAAGATAAAGACTGAAGTAGTAAACAACATCCTTAAAATTTATTATGACGGCGACAAGCTTAGCTGGAATGCAGGAAATAAAAAGCTTAAAGCTTATGTATCATTCACAGATATAAATTTACTGGAGGCAAGCGGCGCAAGTACTTACTCAATTAGTGGATTGTTATCTGCAGATAATCTTACTGTTAAATTAACAGGTGCCAGTGACTTAACTGGTAATATTAAGTGTACAAATTTAAGTGCTGATCTAAGAGGTGCTTCGGAACTTAAGATAAGCGGCAGCGTTACCAATGCCGATATTAACGCAAGTGGAGCAAGTGATGTAAAAGGTTATGACCTTACGACTGATGATTGTTCTGTGAATGCATCCGGCGCTTCTGATATTCGGTTAACAGTTAACAAAGAAATTTCTGCCCATGCCACGGGAGCAAGCTCTGTTATTTACAAGGGTGAAGCGGT
>CAXSEB010000078.1:0-8897 GCA_964235805.1 uncultured Chitinophagaceae bacterium
CTTATTTATTATCGGCTTAATAAATTCATCTGTAACGTTATTGTCATAAGATCTGGATAGTGCTTGCAAAATATCATCTGCTTCTTCCCCAACCCGATTTACCAAAGCATCGTATGCTATCTTAATTCTTTCCCAGCGTTTGTCCCGGTCCATTGCATAATAGCGGCCTGTGACTGTCGCAATTTTACCAGCACTGGTGATTAAATGTTCTTGTAATTCAGCTAAAAAATGTATGGCACTTTTAGGGTCCGTATCTCTTCCATCAGTAAATGCATGTATAAAAACATTTTCAACATTTTGATCTTTACAAATAGTTGTAATTGCTTTCAGATGTTCAATATGCGAATGAACGCCTCCGTCACTTACAAGTCCTATCAAATGCAAAGCCTTATTATTTTGTTTAGCATAGGTAAGCGCATTAAGCAAAGTTTGGTTTCTGGCGAGTTCGCCTGATTTTACAGCAACGTTAATTCGTTGAAGTTCCTGGTAAACTATTCTGCCGGCACCCAGGTTTAAGTGGCCAACCTCGCTGTTACCCATTTGCCCGGCCGGTAATCCTACATCTTCACCGCAGGTTATTAAAGTACTGTTTGAATAAGTATTGTACAAAGAGGTTACAAAAGGAACGTTTGCATGTTGAATAGCATCACTTGCTTTTACTTTACCTAATCCCCAGCCATCCATTATTATAAGAATAACTCTTTTACTTTCCATGCGCCAAAGCTAATTATTGTATTCAAGATTTTTAGCGGTAACTTATATCAAATCTCCCTTAACAAGCTGTAAATCATATATATTTAACTTGGCACGTTTTTAGCAAAATCTGCTGTAATGAAACGTTTTCTTACATACAGTCTTTTAATTTTTCTACTAAGCTCTTTTAAAATCTCTTCTATCAGTGATGTAGTTAATGCTTTAAAAACAGGTAATGCGTCACAAGTTTCAAAATATTTTGATAATACAATTGATATTACTCTTGCAGATAAAAGTAATTCCTATAGTAAAAGCCAGGCTGAACTTGTTTTAAAAGATTTTTTTAGTAATAACAGTGTAGTTGATTTTGAAGTAGTTCATACCGGAGATAATGCCGGTTCGCAATATTTAATAGGCAACCTGCAAACTAAAAAAGGTACTTACAGAACTACTATTTATATAAAACAAAAAGCTGACAAACAAGTTTTACAGGAACTTAGATTTGAGAAATAGCTTACAAATATTTTAAATTCGACCCGGTTTTGCCGGGTTTTTTTATGCGAAGTTTGTAACCAATTGTAAAGAAGTATGCATGCTTAAATTTGATGAAATGAATTATGATCGGCAATTAGATCAGCTTATAGATAGCGCTTTAAAGGAAGATATCGGGGATGGAGATCATTCAACATTGTGTTGTATTTCGCCTGGCGCAAAAGGTAAAGCCGTTTTAAAAGTAAAGGAAACAGGAATTTTAGCAGGAATAGATGTCGCACAAAGGATATTTAAGAGTATGCAGGAGGATATTGCTTTTAGCTCTTATAAAAAAGATGGGGAAGCAATTATGCCTGGTGACAAGGCGTTTAGTATAGAAGGCAATGTGAGCACTATTCTTTCGTGCGAAAGATTAGTGCTGAATATTATGCAGCGAATGAGTGGTATTGCAACCTTAACAAATAAGTATGTTGAAAAGATAAAAGCTTACCCTGCAAAAGTTTTAGATACCAGGAAAACAACACCAAATTTTCGGTTACTGGAAAAGGAAGCTGTAAAAATTGGTGGCGGAACAAACCATCGCTTTGGCTTGTATGACATGATACTGCTTAAAGACAACCATATAGATTATTGCGGAGGCATTGAAAAGGCAATAAGGAGTGCGAATGATTATATTGATAAAACAGGAAGAAATTTAAAAATTGAAATCGAGACAAGGAGTATAGATGATGTAAGACGAGTGCTGAGCGTTGGCAATGTTCATCGCATAATGCTGGACAACTTTTCTGTTGAGCAAATTGCAGATGCAATAAAAATTATAAACGGTGAATATGAAACAGAAGCGAGCGGCGGGATATCTTTACAAAATATAGAATCGTACGCCGCAACAGGTGTTGACTTTATTTCATGCGGAGCAATCATACACCATGCTGTCAGCCTCGATCTTAGCTTAAAAGCCCAGCTAATCTAATTACCTCGTATGTCAAAAAAGAAATCCTCATCTTCGTCTTCACCACTGGTCTATTCTACTGATCCTTTCTTTATTAAAGAAGAAGCAAAAGAAGATATTACAACGCTGCCTGTGGCAGAGCAGAAACTAAGAGTGATGTTAGATAAGAAACACAGGGCTGGTAAAGTGGTAACGTTAATTGAAGGATTTGAAGGCAAAGAAGAAGACATTGAACAACTGGGCAAAGAGTTAAAATCTTATTGCGGAACAGGCGGTTCTGTTAAAGATGGCATTATAATAATACAAGGTGATAATAAAGAAAAGATACTTGAGAAGCTTTTAAAAAATGGGTATAAGCAAGCGAAGAAGTTGTAGATCAAAATAATTAAGATAACAATTTTAGGCTTTTTGCGTTTTTGTTTTAACTTCATACAACATACTAATGCTCATGGTTTCCAAAATTTCAGAAGGCGTTACAATTAGTGTTGAAACATTTTACCAGCCTGATTACAGCAATCCTGAATCAAATGAATACATGTTTGCATACCGTATAAGTATTGAAAATAATAATACTTTCCCTGTTCAGTTGCTGCGTCGTCACTGGTATATATTTGATAGTGATTGTACTCATCGGGAAGTTGAAGGTGAAGGTGTAATTGGTATTCAGCCGCAAATAGCTCCCGGCGAAAAATACCAGTATGTAAGCGGCTGTAATCTTAGAACCGAGCTGGGTAAGATGCATGGTACATACCTAATGGAAAATATACAATCAAAAAAAACCTTTCTTGTGAATATACCTGCGTTTGAACTGACTGTTCCTTTCAAAATGAATTGATCTTACAATACATTACTGCAGCATTCATGCTAATAATACCTAATTTCTCGGTTTATATTTTGTAGTTGAATAGATTTCTCTTGCATCAATATTCATAAGTTTCTGAAGACTAGTTTCCGGATTTTTTTCCATGTACTTTTTTACAATCTGCCACCCGGTAAACGAACCCAAATTGCCTGGTGCATCTTCGCCCAATTCCTGTGTTTTCGGGCTTTCGCCTACATAATTTTTAGTGATGTTTTGTTCTGCGTTATTTAGCAATTCATTACTCAAAAAGAAATCCCATATTACCGCTTCGTTTTTATGTGCGCTTTCAACTTGCTTTGCCGTATAGCCGATCTTAATGTGCTCGGGAACGTCAGGCAGTAATTTATCAAGAAGATATAAGCGTTTCCCTTTTTCAACCATTTGTTCAATTAAAGCTTTACCAATGCTTTTGTCCGGGTACATATCGTCAATTATATTCTTGAAACAATTAACAGCTACTGATTGTGGAGTAAAGGTTTTAGATAGATATTCTGGATAAAGCTCCTGGCCTAATGCGTTTTTATAGTAAGATGAATTACTTCCCAGATGCAATTGTAACCCCACGCCCAAACCTTCCTTTGTTATGATATCTCCACCTGTGCCAAATGAGGTTTGAAAAAATGCGTCGATTGGCCCGATGAAGGTGATAATCTTTTGTGGAGTAGGGTATTTGGGGAAATAATATTTTAGATATTTTAATCCTTTTCTAATATTATTTGATTCGTTATCAAAGTTACTGAATACCTTATCAGCACTATCTTTCAGCGGGCGGTAATCCCTGATAAAAATTTTAACGGCGCTGTCTTCAGAACTACCGTTATTATGCACGCCCGAAAGGTTCAAGCCTAATATGTTGCTTACAAAGTCGTTCGTAAAACCAGGATATTTTTGTTGTAATCGCTGTAATCCGTTAATTAGATTATTTGTATCTAAAGCAAAAAAATCTTTCTCAAAACGTTGTGTTATTACATCGATCTTAATACCCGAAACATCGGGATTTTTATCATTGCTGCACGAAAAAATTACGATTGAAAGAAATACAAAGATCATGGCTTTTTTCATACCTCAAATAACGCATTTAAAAGTTTAAACCATTCTTACTTTGTAAAAGCGTGATTGAATAATCTGTTAATTTTGCAGGATGAAAATATTTCTTGCGCAGCAGAATTACCATATTGGCAATTTTGAAAGTAATACCAGCAAGATCATTGAAGCGATTGATATCGCTAAAAAAGACAACGCTGATATAATAGTATTTAGTGAATTGTGTATTTGCGGTTATCCTCCAAGAGACTTTGTTGAGTTCAACGATTTTATAAATAAATGTTACAAGGCAATTGATATAATAAAAGCACATGCAGATGATATTGCTGTAGTGGTTGGTGCACTTGATAGAAATACATCACTTGATGGTAAAGATCTTTTTAATGCAGCATATTTCCTGTATAATAAAACAGTAAAAGGTATCATTCATAAAACCTGTTTGCCAACTTATGATGTGTTTGATGAGAACAGGTATTTTGAACCTGCTTATAACTGGGATGTTATAGAGTTTAAAGGAAAGAGATTAGCAATAACAGTTTGTGAAGATATCTGGAACCTTGGACAAAATCCTCTTTACAGGATTTGCCCGATGGATAAGTTAATGGAACAAAAGCCGGATATGATGATTAATATTTCGGCGTCACCATTCGATTATACTCATGTAGATGATAGGAAAGCCATTATAAAATCAAACGTAATTAAATACAAGCTGCCGTTGTTTTATTGTAATTGTGTGGGTAGTCAAACAGAAATAGTATTTGATGGCGGCTCTTTAATTTTTGATAAAGATGGTAATTTATGCAAGCAGTTTCCGCAGTTTAAGGAAGCTTATGATGCTGTAATTTTAAATGATGATGGTACGATAGATTCTCCTGTAATTGAGCCTGTGCAGGCATTACCAAATCAGCCCAATGAGCCGCTTAACTTATCAGAAAGCCTGAACATATCCCAGGTTTATGAGGCAATTGTATTAGGTATAAAAGATTATTTTTTTAAAATGGGATTTTCAAAAGCCATCATTGGAAGCAGTGGCGGTATTGATAGTGCAGTAACTCTTGTGCTTGCCTGCCAGGCCCTTGGTAAAGAAAACGTAAGAGCGGTTTTAATGCCCTCGCAGTATTCAACATCACATTCAGTAAGTGATGCCGAAAAGCTGAGTATTGCTTTGGGAAATCCGTATGATGTAATTCCTATAAAGAATATTTATACTTCTTTTCTGCAAGAGTTAAAACCAATTTTTAAAGATCTGCCGTTTAATATTGCTGAAGAAAATATTCAAAGCCGCACCAGGGGAAACCTGCTAATGGCAATTGCCAATAAATTTGGTTATATATTATTAAACACCTCAAATAAAAGTGAGCTCGCAACAGGATACGGAACCTTGTATGGAGATATGGCCGGCGGCCTTGCTGTGCTGGGAGATTGCTACAAAATGCAAATTTATGAGCTGGCTAAATATATAAATTCTGATAAAGAAATTATTCCTTCAAACATTATTACAAAAGCGCCTTCAGCAGAATTAAGACCAGATCAAAAAGATATTGACAGCTTGCCTCCCTATGAAATTCTTGATAAAATTTTATACCAGTACATTGAAAGAACGCAAGGCCCTGATCAGATTAAAGCTATGGGATTTGATGCTGCACTTGTTGATAGAATCTTAAAGCTGGTAAACGTAAATGAATATAAGCGCAACCAGTTTTGCCCAATCATCCGCATATCACCAAAAGCTTTTGGTGTAGGCAGAAGAGTACCAATTGTGGGGAAGTATTTGAGTTAATTAAAAGAGGAAGCCTCCCTTAAGGGAGGTTGGAGGGTTTTACACATTTACAACCTGCACAGCAGTGCCGTAACATAAAACTTCTGTAACACCCTGCATTACTTCGTTAGCATCATAGCGTACATTAATAATTGCATTAGCTCCATAAGCATTTGCATGGATTATCAATTGGTCATAAGCTTCCTGTCTTGCTTTCTCACAAAGCTCAACATAGATAGATATTTTGCCTCCCATAATAGTTTGAAGTGAACCTGCAATGTTGCCTAATACACTCCTCGACCTGACCGTGATACCACGGACAATGCCTAAATGTTTTGTAATTCTATAGCCTTCTAACTGGTTACTTGTTGTAATTAATTGCGGATCTACCATAAGTGTTGTATTAAGAAAGGCAATTTAACATTCTTTTTCTGCCCGCTTAGCCATGGCAGCATATTTGTTAATTGGTACTTCGTATTTTGCAGCCTTTAAAGCAACAATTCTTAATCGATAAAACATATGTTACAGACAGCCGAAGACATTCGTTTACTGAATGAAAGAATTACTTATTCAGCCAGTTTTGTTGATAAGATACATAGTGAGTTGAGTAAAGCAATAGTCGGGCAAAACCACATGATCGAAAGGTTGTTGATAGGGCTGTTAAGTAACGGGCACATTTTGCTGGAAGGTGTGCCTGGCCTGGCTAAAACGCTTTCAATAAAGTCTCTTGCACAAACAATAAATGCAAAGTTTAGCAGGATACAGTTTACTCCGGATCTATTACCTGCAGATGTTACAGGTACGATGATATATAATCAGCAGAAGAATGAGTTTATGGTTCGTAAAGGGCCGGTGTTTGCAAACTTTATTTTAGCAGATGAAATAAACCGGGCACCCGCAAAAGTGCAAAGCGCTTTACTGGAAGCAATGCAGGAAAGACAAGTTACCATTGGCAGTTCCTCTTACAATTTAGATGAGCCTTTTCTTGTTCTGGCTACACAAAATCCAATCGAGCAGGAAGGTACTTATCCATTGCCCGAAGCCCAGGTAGACAGGTTCATGCTTAAAGTAGTAATTGATTATCCAACCAAAGCTGAGGAGCAGTTGATCATCAGGCAGAATGTACAGGGTTTAAAAAATCCGGCAATAAATGCGGTAGTTTCAACACAGGAAATTTTAGGCGCAAGAGAGTTGGTAAGGCAGGTTTATATGGATGAAAAAGTTGAGCAATACATATTAGATATCGTGTTTGCCACTCGGTATCCTGACAAATATAATTTGCCAAAATTGAAAGCTTTAATAGGTTTTGGCGGATCTCCAAGAGCCAGTATAAATCTTGCGTTAGCGTCAAAAGCCTATGCTTATTTAAACAAGCGTGGGTACGTAATTCCGGAAGATGTGAGAAATATTTGTAAAGATGTTTTACGTCACCGGATAGGTTTAACTTATGAGGCCGAAGCAGAAAATGTGAATGTTGAAATGATAATCGCAGAGATTTTAAAAGCGGTGAATGTGCCATAGGGCCGCTGATCGTTGATCGTTGGCTGTTGATTGAAGAAAGTAAGGTTACGCAAGTGCAATCATAACAAGAGCCAACCTGACTATTATGAGTAATTACAAAGATCTAGACGCCTGGAAAATTTCTATGCAATTGGTTAACGAAATATATAAGCTCAGTGAAAGGTACCCAAAAGAGGAGTTATTTGGTTTAACGTCGCAAAGCAAACGAGCTGCTGTATCTGTCCCATCTAATATAGCAGAAGGAATTGGAAGGCAGTATAAGAAAGATACGATTCAATTTTTGCATATTTCAAGAGGATCTTTGTATGAATTAGAAACGTTAGTGAATGTTGCCTTACTTGTCAAAATTATTAGTGAAGAACAACTAAATAATATAACCGTGTTAATAGAAAAGAACTTGCAAATCTTAAATGGATTGATAAACTATTACCAAAAAGCTGAATTGAAATAGAAGAACGAACAACAACAAACGAACAACAATCAACGTGCTTACAACCGCAGAAATATTAAAGAAAGTAAAAGAGCTGGAGATCATAAGCCGCAAGCTTACTACTCATATGTTTACTGGTGAGTATCATTCTGCTTTTAAAGGACGTGGGATGAGTTTTAGGGAAGTACGTGAATATTCTCATGGTGATGATGTTCGGTTTATTGATTGGAATGTTAGTGCACGTTATTCACATCCCTTTACAAAAGTATTTGAAGAAGAAAGAGAGCTGACCGTTATTTTACTTGTAGATGTTAGTGCCAGTGCATTATTTGGCACAGTTCATCAGCGAAAGAAGGATATGATAACTGAAGTTGGTGCTGTGCTTACCTTTAGCGCCATTAATAACGATGATAAGGTTGGGGTAATATTTTTTAGTGATAAAGTAGAAAAATATATTCCTCCTAAAAAGGGAAAGCAGCATGCGTTATATATTGTGCGTGAATTGCTGACAGCAGAGCCTAAAAACAAAGGCACAAATCTTAGCGAAGCTTTCAAATTTTTTAACAAGATGTCGCACCATAAAAATATTGGCTTTGTTATGAGCGATTTTTTGGATAACAACTATGAAGATAGTCTTAAAGTGATGGGTAAAAAACATGATGTGATAGGATTGAAAGTGTATGATAAGATGGACATGCAACTTCCTGAAATTGGAATGTTACAGGTGCAGGACCTTGAAACAGGCGAGATAAAATGGCTTGATACGGGTAATGCAATGGTGCGGTACAACTACCAGCAGAATTTTTTAAAGCAAAGCGAAATATGTAAAAGCATATTTAAAAAAGCAGGTGCTGACCTATTGCATATTCGCACGGATGAAGATTATGTAAAAATTTTACAGCAATTTTTTATTAAAAGAAGCTAATCCGTTTCATAGGTATTAAACAGATGCAAATAATAAAATGCCGTTATTGATAATTAATAAGATATACAGTAAAGTATGTTGTTGCGCTGTTTTTTCATTATTCTCTTTGTTTTCATTACCACTCTTCATCGTCTCATTTTCACTCGGTTGTCAAAATCTAGAAACAAGTTCATTACGTTATCTTTTAATCGTCTCTTATTTTCTTACATTCATTCCTCAAAT
>CAXSEB010000079.1:0-8700 GCA_964235805.1 uncultured Chitinophagaceae bacterium
TAGAAGCTAATAACAAAAGCGAGATTTGGAAGTACTAAAGCAAGTTTTCTCAGCATTAGGAAATGGACGCAAGTTTGATGAACATGATGAATATTTTCTAAAATCCAGCAAATGTGGAAAACTTTAGTCCTTACTTGGTACTAAAGGTCAATAGGTCCAATCTTCTTTCAGATGCCTTGCTCTATATTAATAATAGTCAGCTCAAATTGTAGAAATAATTGAAAGTGAAATTGATTCTTCTTTAATAAATTCTTCACTTATTAACACTACTCAGGTAAAAGGCTCAGGCATAGCTGTATATGGCCAGGCCACATATACGGTAACAAAAAAGGTTGATATTACTGCAGGATTAAGATATGACTATGAAGCTAAAAAGCAAAGTGTTCGCGGGGAGTTTCAGCAGGATCCTGATCCAAATCCACTGTTTGAATACAGATCTGATACATCTGCTACTATACATTATAGCGCTCTGCAACCGAAAGTCAGTATCGGGTATCATCCAAATAAAAACAATCTTTTGTTTGTTACTTACAGCAAAGGATACAGAGCAGGAGGATTAACACCGTTATCATCTGACCCATCTCAGCCTGCCTTATTTGCATTTAAGCCAGAGTACAGTAATAACATTGAAGCAGGGTTGAAAAATTCTTTTTTAGGAAACAAATTATTGATAAACCTTACTGCATTTTATACTACTGTAACCAACGCACAAGTACCAACATTAATATTACCAGATGCGGTTATCATAACGAGAAATACGGGTAAACTTACCAGCAAAGGAATTGAGGCCGAGATCAACACTACTCCTGCAAAAGGATTTGAAATTGATTACAGCTTTGGCTATACAGATGCAAAATATAAAAGACTAAAAGTTGCTCAAAATGGCTCTGAGACTGATCTTAAGGGAACGCACCAAATATTTACGCCGGATATCACTTCTATGCTGGCAGCACAGTACTCACTTTCTTTATCTAAACAAAATGCAATCAACTTGGTGCTTAGAGGAGAATGGAAATATCTAGGCACACAATATTTTGATCTATCCAATACCATAAAACAAACGCCCTACGGTTTACTCAATACTCGTTTTGGCATTGCTCTAAAAAACCTTGACATTATGTTTTATGGCAGGAATCTTTCCGGAAAAAAATATATTGCTTATGCGTATGATTTTGGAGCTGTTCATCTTGGAGATCCCCAAACCTTTGGCGTAAATGTAAGGATGACTTTTAATCATACCTTTTAAACAAGCTTCTACCTGGCTACCCGGTATATTGTGTTTAGTTTGGAATAGATGCTGCTTAATTTTGAGTGGCTTGCTATGTTTGCAGTTGCTGCAAGAGGAACCGCAGCTTTTTCAGCTATCATTATATATCCTAACGACGGAAGCGCAACCTTTATTTGAGTATTACCATTTATATTGATCAGCTTGGCTCCATTTTCTTTTGCAGTGTTATCGCTATTTGCAATAGCGTTAAAACCAACATCTTTCTTCTCTAACCTAACGTCAGTATGATCATTTAAAAATCGTTTTATTAAATTGATTTCAAATTCATTTATTGTGGCGGGCTGCTGCATCCAATAAAGCAAATGTTTAACCCCTTTTATTTCTTTCAATTCTGAAATTTGGCTTTCTAAAACTTTCACAAACACATAGCCACCGAAATAATTATTTTTTTGAGACTTAATATCTTTGTTAGTGATGCTGTTTGCCGGGCAGAAATAAGTAATTTTTTTCCGCTCTAAATTAGCGGCAACTTTTTTTTCCTGATTAGATAAAGTATAAACTGTGTACCATTTCATTTCCATAATGCAGATTTAAACGTATTAATGTGGTGCTGAGATAATTATTTCTTATGTTAGATAATAAAACGCTAACAGAAATACTGGAATTCAGCCAATGCAAAGGATAATGAAAGATTAAATATATAAGTACAACTTAACTTAAACTAGTACGGTACTGGGAGTTTATCAGAGGAAATTAAAAACCGTATTCAAAAGATTGCTGGAATGGATAAGGCTTCGTGTGTAGTGTAAAAGTATATTTAATAAATTTAAGAAACAAGCATTTACAAAAAAATATCATGTGAATGTCTTTGCTACCTATAACAGGGCAGTTCTTTCCATTATATAAAGACACCAGTAAGCATCGGTTATTTGTTATTTACAAGCAATACACTAATTCCATCAACGCAAAAGAGACTGCTTTTTCAAGCAGTCTCTTTAAGATTAATTAATAATTGATCTATTGTTTTTGAAATTTCATGTTATACACAGCATCTCCTGAAGCAACCCTTATGGAGTATTGGCCAGCTCTGAATGATGATACATTTACTTGCGTAACCTGGTTAGCAGTATTAGAAGTAAGTGTTTTTATCAAGATGCCTGACATTGTATAAATCGAGATCTTCACTTCTTTATTTTGTTGAAGGCCTTTTGTAAATACAGATAATACATCGCTTGTAGGGTTTGGACCTATATGAAGGCTAACCGCTTCCAAAATACTTCCGAAAGTATTACCAGCTACATCTCTCATTAAAGCAACATCACTATTTGCCGGGCGTGAACTTATTGCGATGTTAGAAGAGGTTAAAGTTTGTAAAGCAACTGGTGAAGAAACTACAATTGTTACCGGGGCTGAGGTGGTTATTACACCATCATTATCGTAAGCTTTTGCTGTGATAGTGTAAGTTCCTGCAGAGACATTTTTCCAACTCCATGAATAAGGCAAATATCTTTCAGTGGTTAATAAAGTAGTACCATTATAAAACTCAACTTTTGTTATTTTACCGTCAGTATCTGCGGCATCAGCAGTTAATCTCATGGCAGATGCTGCACTATAATTTGTACTAACAGAAGGGCTGGTAACTTTAACTGTCGGGGCGTTATTTACTGTAACAATAGCTACAACAATGGCTGATGTTGTTACCATGCCATCATTATCGTAGGCTTTAGCGGTAATCTTATAGCTTCCGGCAGGCACATCATTCCAATCATAAGAATAAGGCGCATACTTCTGAGTAGATAGTAAAGTATTTCCATTATAAAATTCAACTTTGCGTATGCTGCCGTTTGCATCATTTGCATCAGCGCTTATGTGAATTGCTGCAAGTGCATGGTAAACCCTGTTTACATCCGGGCTTGTTATTACTACTGTTGGCATTGTACTGTTTGCATCTACCGAGAACGTTGTTGCAGTTGAAGATGTAACTAATCCATCATTATCCGTAGCTTTTACAGTTATTGCATAATTTCCTGCAGGCACATTCTGCCAGTTAAAGGCATAAGGACTAGTGTAATCTGTTCCCATTAATGTATTGCCATTATAAAAGTCAACTTTTGATACTGAACCATCAGTGTCTGTTGCTGTTGCAGTTATATTTACAGCAGATAGTTCGTTAAAGGTTGAATTAACTGACGGGCTGGTAATATCAACAACCGGTGCAACATCTTCTGTTACAGTTACCGCAGTGGCTGCTGATGTAGAAGTTAGGCCATGGTTATCTGTAGCTACAGCAGTTATTGTGTAGGTTCCTGCTGGTACATTTTGCCAATTCCATGTATACGGTAATGCTGTTGAAACCGCAAGCAACGTGCTGCCATTATAAAACTCCACCTTTGATATTGATCCGTCTGCATCCGCTGCTGTGGCACTTATGTTTATTGATGCGGGAGCTTTAAAGCCTCCATCTGTTACAGGGCTGGTAAGAGAAACCGTTGGCGCTATTTCATTTACTTTGGTCACAGCAACTATTACCGCGTCTGATGTGGTACTTAAACCACCGTTATCGGTTGCTTTTGCAGTTATTGAATAATTGCCTGTTGAAACGTTGCTCCATGTAAATGTGTATGGGCTTGAGTTGTCTGTACCTATCAATGTGCTGCCATTGTAAAATTCTACTTGTGAAACTGACCCGTCTGCATCTGCTGCTGTAGCACTTATGGTGATTGAAGCTGGTGCAGTAAAGTCACCTGACGGACTGTTAAGAGAAACACTTGGTGCTTCATTTGGTTTAACGACTGTTACTGTTACTGCTTGTGATTCAGTAGACATACCACCATTATCAGTTGCTTTTGCAGTTATTGAATAATCACCAGCTGAAACGTTGTTCCAGGTAAGTGTATATGGGCTTGAATTGTCTGTACCTATCAATGTGCTGCCATTGTAAAACTCAACTTTTGATATCGAACCGTCTGCATCTGCTGCTGTTGCATTTATATTCATTGAAGCGGGTGCAATAAAGCCTCCGTCAACAGAAGGAACTGAAACAGAAGTAGTTGGTGCCTCGTTAGGTTTTACAACTGAAACTGTTATGGCATTTGACGTGGTAAATAAGCCACTATTATCAGTAGCTTTTGCCGTAATAGTGTAATTTCCTATTGCAACATTGCTTAAAATAACTGTGTAAGGGCTTGAATTGTCTGTGCCGATTAATGTGGTACCATTATAAAATTCAACTTTTGATACTGATCCGTCTGCATCGTTTGCTGTTGCACTTATGTTTATTGAAGCAGGTGCAATAAAGCTTGCATCTGAAGAAGGGCTGGTAAGAAAAACAGTTGGTGCATCATTAGGTTTTACAACTGAAACTACTGCTACATTTGAACTTGTAGCAAGGCCACCGTTGTCAGTTGCTTTTGCCATTATGGTGTAACTACCCGTTGCAACATTGCTCATAGTAATTGTGTATGGGCTTGAGTTATCTGTACCTACCAATGTACCCCCGTTATAAAATTCAACTTTTGATATTGATCCGTCTGCGTCTGTTGCTGTAGCAGTTATGCTTATTGATGCAGGTGAAGTAAAAATTGCGTTAGATGAAGGACTGGTAAGAGAAATACTTGGCGCTTCGTTTGGCTTTGTTACTGTTACCGATACTGCAGTTGAAGTGGCAGTTAAACCGCCGTTATCAGTTGCTTTTGCAGTTATTGTATAATTACCTGCTGCAACATTGTTCCAGGTAACAATGTAGGGGCTTGAATTGTCTGTACTTATTAATGTGCTGCCATTATAAAATTCAACTTTTGATATTGAACCATCAGCATCGTTGACTGTTGCACTTAGGTTTATTGAAGCAGGTGCAGTAAAGTCACCAGATGGATTGTTAAGAGATACCGTTGGCGCCTCATTAGGTTTCACGACTGAAACTGTTACTGCAGTTGATTTAGTAGATGAACCATCGTTATCTGTTGCTTTTGCAGTTATTGTATAATTACCTGCTGCAACATTGCTCCAGCTAAGTGTGTATGGGCTTGAATTGTCTGTGCCGATTAATGTGCTGCCATTATAAAATTCAACTTTTGATACTGATCCGTCTGCATCTGTTGCTGTAGCACTTATGTTTATTAGAGCCGGTGCAATAAAGCCTCCGTCCACAGAAGGAACAGTGACAGAAACACTTGGCGCTTCATTAGGCTTTAAAATTGAAACAGTTAGTGCATTTGATGTATTAAATGAACCGTCGTTATCAGTTGCCTTTGCTGTTATTGTATAATTTCCTGCTGCTACATTGCTCCAGGTAAAAGTGTACGGGCTTGAATTATCTGTACCTATTAATGTGCTTCCATTATAAAATTCAACTTTTGATACTGAACCATCCGCATCTGTTGCTGTGGCATTTATGTTTATTGACGCAGGTGCTGTAAAATTTGAATCAGCAGCCGGACTTGTGATTTTGATTGTTGGTGCTGCGTTATGACCGCCGCTTGTTTTCATTAATATTAAAGAAGTATATGGTTGTAAAACTACACTATTGGAATAGCTGTGATTTTGAACATCTATATAGTTACCATCTAATGAAACTGATTTTTTTAAATTGCTGGCGTTGTATTCAAACCGGATAGAATCATCCGGATTTGTTGGAATTGCATCTGCTTCATAAAACTGGATATTATCAAGATAATACGTGCTTTGTTCGTCTAATCTAAATACAATCTTTGCAGAAGCATCTGATGTGGTAGGTGTAAACAACAATTCGTTATCAATCCTTGCAACGCCTATTTTATAAGATTGTGTAGCCGAAAGAATTCCATAAGGTGAGCTACCTTGTCTTAAAAATGCGCCTATAATTCCACTGCCATCAGAAGAACCTTTAACGCTATATCTCAGTATATAATTTTTGCCTGCTGTTATGCTTCCAACACTGGTTGACACGGTGGAGCCTTTAGCAGAAGGAACAAGCTTTGCGTAACTTCCGTCTAAAAGGCCTGATGTGCCTAATGACACTGCACATGAACCCCCGGACAATCCGTTTACATTGCTGCTGTAGGTTCCATTCACCACTTTGCTTGCACCTATTAATTTATTAATTCTAAAAGGAGCAATTTGTTTTGGTGTTCTTTTTGAGTTGCCATCTTTATTATATGCATTTTTCCATCCTTCTAAATCTAATGATTGAGAAACCTGCACGTAAGTTGAGCTTTGAATATAGCTGTTGGCAATTACTAATCTGTCGTTTAATGGCCTGGCGTAATAATTACTATCAAATCTGCCAAACAAACTAATATCATTTAAGTTTGATTTAATCGTTGAAACAACTCCATTGGGAAGTTTTGCGAATAAAATATTATTTGTTATCGTATTATTTCTTACCAGGTGAAGATCTGCGTCTTGCTTTATAAACATCTGGTGAGTATTATCAAAAAATGTATTGTTGTTTGCAACGATGTTATAAGCATTGTGCATGTATAAACCTCTTACTACACTTCTGATACTATTATCACGCACTTCAACACCTGAAGCATTAACGTCTAAATATATTCCCTGCGCTGATTTTAAACCAAGATCGTCTGTTCCCTCGGGTGCTCCTATCCCGTTCATGATGATATTTCCTATTAACTTTCTTCCGGTAGGTACACTATTGTCACTGGCTCCAAATGTATATATTCCACCACCATCATCTTTTACATAAGAGAAATTATCAATGAAGTTATTTTTAATTGTAACGTTATCTCCTCTAAAATTTATAGGAATATAGCCAGTGTTTCTAACGTCGTTAAATTCAATAAGGTTACCATCACCATAGCTGTTAATGCCAACGCCATTGCCGTCGCCATTTACGCCCATACCTGCGAAGGTAAAAGTGTTGATTATTTTGTTATTTCTTATTATAGCATTTTCGCCGTGGCCTAAGTCGATAGCGTTATTATTTGAGTTTGTAATAGTGCTACCTTCTATTTTAAAGTTAGTATGGTTATTTACAACAACAGCATCTTTACCTGAAAAAAGAATATCGCAACTATTTATATTAATGCGTGATCCGCCATTTAAATTTATGCAAGATTCGTTGCCTCCTTTAAACGTAAGATTATCGAAAACAACATTACTGGCGTTATTAGAGTAAACTATATCGTTTAACGCTGTCGCCTGTACAGCATAAGATGACGGTGAGTTTGATCCAAAATATACGCTTAACTTCTTTGTAGAGGGATTATAATACCATTCGCCGAACTCATCAAGTGTTTTTATATGATTTTGTATAAAGTACCCGTAATTGTCATGAGGTTCATCAGATATCCCTGAATTATTAATTGTAGAGCCGGACTGTGATGTTATTTTTGCTCTTTCAATTTTCCAGCGTCTTTGTCTTACTACAACTTCGCCATCAGTCCAATTTATGGCTGAGGTTAGTTGCTTATCAGTTATTGAAGTAGTTCCACTATGTCCTTCAAAATAAAGGTACCCGCCAACAGCTTCATCCAGGTTTGGATACCTGCCTACTGCCTGTTGTGCTCCGTTTAGCAGAACCATATTTAAAGTGCTTCCCAATGATGAGCTATAACTCTCATATATACCGTTACCAACAGAAACCCAATTTGATAGGGTAACCAATGAGGAAATAACAGGTTTATCTCCTGCTCCGTAGGAACCAATAACTATTGGCGCAGATAAGGTTCCTGATTTGTTGAGATTAATAGACCCATAAAAAGTTTCACCTCTTTTAAACAAGATAGAATCTCCGGGAACCATAGTACTTAAAACTGAGTTTAACTTATTTACAGTTCTCCAGGGAGTGGCAGGATTTCGTGCCTGCATAGCTGTTCTTGAATCATCGCCCGAAACGCCTGAGAAGTAATAATTGTTAGCGTTTGTAGCGAAAGTGCATAAAATAAAAGCAAAAAGTAAGAATGTTTTCATAAAATAGGATTTGTACGGATTAATTGAATAAATCAATAACACAAAAATATATCCAGGAGTATCTTAATAAAATCGCACAATTGACCAATTAATTGAGATATCAGTGAGTAAATTCTACCCCGATTTGAGAGTACTAGTACACATTTTATTGGCACTTTATTACTGATACTATAGCAATTTTCCTATGGAAAAATCCATTTCAAGTGTAAAATCAAAGATTATTAAAAAGAGGACTTGCGACACATCAAAAAGGATACCAATATTGTTAGTTAGAGGAATTTCTCCTTTAGTGTGAGAATTTTTAAATCTGCAAGGTTTCTAAATTTGAGTTTTGATTAATAATGTTACTTTTGTGGCTTAAGAAGGTGTTGAGTAAGTGAAATAAACTTGCTATAGGCAAATGTGAGTTTTCGCTTTCCTTAAATTTCTATTCGGGGCGTAGCGTAGCCCGGTTATCGCGCCACATTTGGGATGTGGAGGTCGCAAGTTCGAATCTTGCCGCCCCGACAAAGTTGATTTCTTTCAAAATCGAAAGCTCGTAAAACTCAGTGTTTACGGGCTTT
>CAXSEB010000080.1:0-796 GCA_964235805.1 uncultured Chitinophagaceae bacterium
AAACTATAAAAGGTGTTTTGCTTGACGGGAGCGACAAGGTACCAATAGCTGGAGCAACCGTAAAATTAATTGATAGCGCTAACGCCGGTGCAACTGTTATAACAAGTAAACAAGGTGTATTTACCTTCCAGGATGTATCCTACGGTTCTTATTCTATTTTAATTTCTTCGGTGGGTTATAGCAATTATGAAAAGAAGATCATTGTAAATAATCCTGACACTGATGTGGGTACAATATCCGTTTCTAAAAATGCAAAAGTTTTAAACACGGTTACTATTAATACTACAGCTCCGCCGGTAAAGCAGAAGGTTGATACTGTAGAATATACAGCCAATTCTTACAAAGTAAATCCTGATGCAAACGCAGAGGATCTTATTAAAAAAATGCCGGGAATTACAGTTGATAAGGGAGCAGTGACTGCACACGGTGAGGCGGTAAAAAAAGTAACTATTGATGGTAAAGAATTTTTTGGTGATGATGCTACTGCTGCCTTACGCAATATGCCTTCAGAAGTTATTGATAAAATACAGGTGTTTGATAGGTTAAGTGACCAGGCAGCGTTTACAGGTTTTGATGATGGCAGCACATCTAAAGCCATAAACATTATTACAAAAGCCAACATGCGTAATGGCCAGTTTGGGCGTGTGTATGCAGGGTATGGTACAGATGACCGGTATGCGGCAGGTGGCAACGTGAGCTTTTTTAAGGGCAGCAGGCGTGTATCATTGGTAGGATTATTTAATAATATTCACCAGCAAAACTTTTCATCACAGGATCTTTTAGGCGTTACGAGTTC
>CAXSEB010000080.1:806-8615 GCA_964235805.1 uncultured Chitinophagaceae bacterium
GTAACCGTGGAGGCGGGCAAGGTGGTGGCGGATATCAACGCGGTGGCCAGGGCGGAGGTAATACAAATAATTTTTTAGTTGGGCAGCAAAGCGGCATCAGTACTACTAATGCGTTTGGCATTAATTATTCAAACACTTTTAGTAAAAAGGTAATTGTAACAGGAAGCTACTTTTTTAACAACAGCAGAACACCGAATTCTGAAATAATTGACCGCCAGTATTCTATCACTGCAGACTCAAGCCAGTATTATAAAGAGAACAGCACATCTATAAATAGCAATTATAATAACCGTGCAAATCTAAGAATCGAGTATAAGATCGACTCCTTCAACACATTAATAATAACACCAAATGTTAGTTTTCAAAATAACCGTTCCGGATCAACTATTTCCGGCCTAAATTCATTGCAATCGTCTGATTTGTTAAGTACAACAAATAATACAATTTCGACCACATCAAACGGTTATAACCTCAATAATGGAATTTTATTCAGGCATGCATTCAAAAAAAAAGGAAGAACGATCTCTGTAAATTATAACAGCACTTTTAACAAGAGAGATGGCAAAAATAGCTTGTTCGCACAAAACAAATATTATCGCTCAATTAATGATATTTCTGATTCAACTGTAGATCAGTTTTCTGACCAGGCAAGCCACAGTAACCAACACAATATAAATCTGGCTTACACAGAACCTGTTGGGAAAAAAGCCCAATTACAATTCAATTATAACCCATCATTTACCAAAAGCTTTGCAGACCAGGAAACTTTTCAATACGACTCCTCCAACATAAAAAGCTCCTATCTTGATACAAGCTTAAGCAACAAATTTGCAAGTAATTTTAATACGCAAAATGGCGGGGTAACTTATCGCTACGGGGATAAAGACAACCAGTTTTCGGCCGGGATTGCCTACCAGCAAGCTATTTTAAAAAGCAACCAGGAGTTTCCTGCAGTTACAATAATTGATAAAAATTTTAAAAATTTACTGCCCAATTTAATGCTTAGGCTTAAGCTTTCGCCAAAAAGCAATATCCGTTTAATGTACCGCACTTCAACTAATCCGCCTTCTGTTACACAATTGCAGAATGTTATTAATAATTCAAACCAGTTCTTTTATACTACAGGAAACCCTGATTTGAAACAGCAATATACCAACAACTTTATTACGCGTTTTGGGTATACTAATACTTTAAAAGGGCAAAGCTTTTTTGCGAACTTATTTTTGCAAAAAACTGATGATTATATAGCCAACGCCACATACATAGCCGCACGTGATTCCGTATTAACCAAAACCATTACCTTATTTAAAGGTTCTCAAATTTCAAAACCTGTAAATCTAAACGGATATTTAAGCGCACGTTCATTTTTAACCTACAGCTTTCCATTAAAATTTATTAAAACGAATTTCAATCTTAATGCAGGCTACTCGTATGCTAAAATACCCGGGCTAATCAATAATGTTTTAAATATATCTAAATCAAATAGCTATAATCTTGGTGGTGTATTGGCAAGTAACATCAGCCAGTATATTGATTTTACGATATCTTACTCAGGAAATATAAATGCTGTTAAGAACTCTTTGAGGCCACAGCTGAACAACAATTATTTTACACAGACAGCAGGATTGCAGGCAAATCTTCTTTCAAAAAATGGTTGGTTTATTCAGAATGACATTACCAATCTCTATTATTCAGGCTTATCTCAAGGTTATAATCAAAGCTATTGGTTATGGAATGCTGCAGCAGGTAAAAAGTTTTTAAAAGATCAGTCGGGCGAGATAAAGCTTTCAGTATTTGATCTTTTAAAACAAAACCGCAGCATCACCAGGAATGTAACTGAATCTTATATTGAAGATGTACAAAACCAGGTATTGCAACAATATTTTATGCTGACCTTTTCTTATAAGTTAAAAAACTTTGTAAAGAAAAAATAACCTTTGAAGGTTTAAAATGGCTGCATAAATTATTAAGCTTGGATGAACGATTATTAATTGAAAGGTTAAAGAAAAAGGACAATGCGGCCTTTAAGGAAATTGTAGATGCAAGGCATGTGATGATTTATAATGTATTGCTGGGTATTTTGCAGAATGCAGAAGACGCCGAAGATGTGGCGCAGGACGTATTTGTGCAGGTTTACGAATCAATAGGAAGTTTTAAACAGGAATCAAAACTTTCAACATGGCTTTACAGAATTGCGGTTACAAAAGCTATGGACTATTTACGGCACAAAAGAAGAAAGAAAAGATTTGCATTTATACAAAGCATTTTTGGCAAAAACGATGAGTTAATCAATGATCCGCCGGATTTTTTTCATCCGGGAATTGCTTTGGAGAATAAACAGGATGCTGCCTTATTATTTAAGGCCGTAAAATCGCTCCCAAAAAATCAACACACGGCTTTCGTGCTGAATAAAGTTGAGGGACTAAGTTACCAGGAGGTAGGAGAAATAATGAATTTAAGTTTATCTGCAATTGATTCATTATTACAAAGAGCTAAAAGCAACTTAAGAAAATACATCACGAACTATTATGAGCAAAGTTTATAATTAGCAACCGGTTTAAAGCCATATCATTTAAAATAGTAGGTAATGAAAGATAGCTTCCAACTAAAAAATAAAATTGATGCCACGCTAAGCAGCCTTGATAAAATTGAGTCAGCTAATCCGTCGCCACATTTTTATACAAAGGTGCTTGCCAAGATAAACAACACTAAATCAGCAGCATGGGAAACATGGAGTGCCTTCTTTTTGCGGCCGGCAATAGCTTTTGCCACTTTATGTTTCATTGTTACAGTAAATATATTTGTGGTGTATTCAAAATATGAGGAAAGTACAGGAACGGAGAAAAAAGAAATGATTGCCCCGAATGAAGATAACGAGGCAGTTACAACATTATACGATCTTGAAAATGAAAAGCCATGATGACTCCGGAAAAAAAAATAAGATCACTTTTTTTTGTAATTGCTTTTCTTTTCATAACTAATATCCTTCTGCTTCTCTTCCTGGTTCTTAACAGGAACATCGAAAATAATCGCCACAAACATGATACAAGAAGTGTTATAGAATTTTTTTTACAGGATGAGATAGGCTTTGATAACAAGCAAATGGCTGTTTATAAAAAAATGCGGGATGTCGATTTTGAAAAACGGACACCAATTTTTGATAGCCTTAAATATGTAAAGAATAAATTTTACGAGAATATTTATATAGATAGTATGTCAGATTCAGCCACAAATGAATTAGCTGTTGTTGTTAGCAAAAAGCAAATGGAAGTGGACATGCACATGCTTCAATATTTTAAAAATGTAAGAAAAATATGCACTGCGAATCAGCTTCCTAAATTTGATTCATCGTTTAAAAAGATAGTTGAAAGAATTACTGCAGTGAGATACAGATCTAAAAAACGTATTGAGAAATAAGTCCTGCACTTTATTATTACCTAAGCACGAATATTCTGTAAGAGAAGTATAGATAAAATTATAACCTTGGCCTTCGGCCAACATACGGCCAGCCATTTACCCATGTTATTTGTTCAATTTGCAGTTTTGACCGGCCGTTATCATTCCCATCATAAGCGTGATATATCAAATAATCTGAACCATTGAAAGCAGCTACAGCATTATGTCCTACGCCATACCAGTTTTTATTTCCCTCCAGTACCACTGAACCTCCGCCAAGGTTCATTGATACGCCGTCCCTGTCAACATACGGTCCGATTATTTTTTCGCTTCTTCCAACCATCATCTTGTAAGTACTTTTCTCTCCGCGACAGCAGTAATCAAAAGACACAAATAAATAATAGTAATTATCATGTTTATAAATAAATGGCGCTTCAATCGCTGCATCGCCAGCAACGGAATCAGGAAGTATAAAATCGCGTTTTCTTGCAGCAACTGTATACCATTCTTCAGGCTGCGTAACAGAGGTAAAATTGTTGTCTAACTTAACCAATTTCATTCCATTCCAGAAAGAGCCAAAAACCAACCACGGCGTTTTTTTTTCGTCTAATGTCAAATTGGGATCAATGGCATTCCACAAATCTCTGCCAGGCACAGATTGAATTACTTTGCCGTGATCTGTCCATTTAAAATCTTGTGATGATTTGTTTAAAGTTTTGTTTGTGGCCACACCGATAGCGGATGTATTTTTCCCGAAAGCTGATACAGCATAATACAAATAATATTGCCCGTTGTGATAGCTTATGTCCGGTGCCCAAATATGCCCAACAAAACCTGGAATTGCTTTTACCGCCCAATCAGGTGCTTTATCAAATACAGGCTTCTCCTGTTTCCAATGTTTTCTTTCAGTTGATGACATAACAGAGATGCCCATACCTGTAGCAAAAATATAATAGTTGCTATCCTGCCTGATTATAACAGGATCGTGTACAGGAGGAAGAGTATCATTAAAAAATTGATGTGGTGCTTGCGCTGATACATTCATGCTCAACAGCAATGAACCTACATACAAAACATTCTTTATGTTGAACATTGCATGAATTTTTTGATTGATTCTAGACTCTAACAATCTGCCATTTTTTTTCAAGACTACTCTTACTCCGGGCTATACATTTGCCATTCCAGGAGTGAAGGCTCCTCATTTTTATTTTCTACTGTTAACCTAAAACGCTGTGCTGTTACCGGCTTAAAGTTTTCTATATCTCCAATGCCTTTCGTTGTTGCTTGTACAACGGTCTTCCACTCATTTCCGGATTTGTATTGTAGTTTGATATCTTGCTGTTTATTGTCCCAGGGATTCCATGGCTCATCTATAATAAGACTTGAAACAGCAACAGGTTTTTTAAGATCAACTTCTGCAAAAGCTTTTCTTTGCCCTGCAGCGGCTGTCCAACGGGTGAGACGGTCACCATCTAAAAGGTTTTTATTTCCTTCATCAACTGATTTTTGCGAGGAAACAATCGCTTGTTTGCCTTCCATTGGTGAGGGGCTTATGTTAGGCTCACCTTCAAACTCTACGGCTACAACTGTATTTATTGTGTCAGGAACCTGGGCCGGTAATTTGATCAAAGAATGTTTACTTTCTTTCCTGGCAATTACCAATAAAGGCTTTGCGGGATCGGAAAGTAAATATGCTTTTGTAATCTTGTTAGTCATTGGTACTCCTAAGGTTTTATCTGATGGATAATCAAAAACATGGAGATACATTTTTTGGCCTTTACGTGTACAGCGTCCATATGATAAATATGGAAATGGGCTTGCAGTAGTTTCGTATATTGATTCTTTATTAACGTTTATCCACTTACCTACCTGTGCCAGTCTATCTATGCTTGGCTGCGGAACTTCGCCTAACGATGTCGGGCCTACATTAAGCAAAAAGTTTCCACCCTTGCTTACAATTTCAGTAAGATTTCTAATCAGTGTCTTTGTGCTCTTCCAGTTTTTGTCGTCAGATTTAAATCCCCATGTATCATTCATGGTCATACAGGCTTCCCAGTTTCTTCCCGGAAAACCAGTTGAAGGCACAAATTGCTCAGGAGTTTCTGTATCTCCTTTAAAGCCGCCACCAAGGCGGTTGTTAGTAATTAAGTTTGGATGTTGCTTTAATATCGGAAGAAACTTTTCTGCTCGTGCCGGCGTCATATCCTTTGGAGTATCCCACCAAAGAATATCCATTTCTCCATAGTTTGATAAAATTTCTTTTACCTGCGGAACTGCGATTGAATCGAGATAAGCTTCCATATCACCATCCTGTGCCTTATCCCAATGTTCGCCATAAGCTGCGCCTCCCGGGTGATTCCAGTCCTGCGCCTGGGAATAATAAAAGCCAATTCTTATACCTTCCCTGCGGCAAGCTTCAACCAACGGCCTAATTACGTCTTTACCATAAGGTGTTGCATCAACAATATCCCAGTTAGTAACCTTTGAATCAAACATTGCGAAGCCATCATGATGCTTGGAAGTTATTACAATGTACTTCATGCCTGCATCTTTAGCCATCTTAACCCAGGCATCAGGATCGTACTTTACAGGATTGAATTGTTTAGCATATTGCTTATAGGTTGCGCAAGGAATTTTTGCATGGTTCATTATCCATTCCCCAATATCCTTTACTTCTTTGCCCTGGTATCTTCCTGCCGGAACGGCATAAACACCCCAATGAATGAACATTCCAAATTTGGCATCTTTCCACCATTTCATTCTTGTGCTATCAGTTGAAGGGTTGTTTCCCTGGGAATAACAAAAGCCAATGGCGAATAAGTATATAATTGTTTGCAGTAATATTTTTTTCATTTTTTTAATTTAATGCCTTCAATATAAGTGTTAGATATTCATTTTCGCCGTGCTATTCAGCAATATGCAATCTTCCAACGGCCCTGTCTAAATGAACATATCCACCGTCCACATGAATTAACTGGCCGGTTGTGTGGCTTGATTTTACTGATAGTAAAAAAGCAGCCATGTTGGCTATTTCTTCCGTCGTCGTCATTCTTTTTTCAAATGGAATAATATCATTTATCTCCTTCAATTTACTTTGCGGATCAGTAAATTTATTTATCCAGGTTTCATATAAAGGCGTAAAACATTCTGCAACAATTATCGCGTTAACTCTTATGCCATATTTAAGCAGATCAACAGCCCATTCTCTTGTAAGTGCGTTGCGGCCTCCGTTTGAGGCTGCATACGCTGATGTTCCACCCTGCCCTGTTTCGGCTGTTTTTGAACTGATGTTTACAATATGCCCTTTGCTTTTTTTGAGATAAGGTAAAGCGTGATGCGCCAGTAAATAATAGTGTACAAGGTTACGGTGAAGCGATGCCATAAAATTTTGATAGCCGCCGTTCTCAAGGTCAACGCCATCATTCACACCGGCGTTATTCACCAATCCATCTATGCGATTATATTTGGCAACAATTGCATCAACCGCAGTTTTGCAGGCTTCCGGTTCAGTGAGTTCTGCAGTTACGTAGAAAGCTTTGCCTCCATTGCTTACTATTGTATTTACGGCTATATCGTTATCTTCTTTGCTTCTACCTATAATAGCCACTGTAGCACCCTCTGCTGCCAATGTATGAGATATGCCCGCACCTATTCCTTTTGCACCGCCGGAAACTATGATTACTTTATCTTTTAGCTGAAGATCCATATCAGGCTGTTTTATTGTTCGTTAATTTAAATTCTTTACATCAATAAGAATCTTTATGAAGTCGCCGGGATTGTTGTCCCATTGTTTAAATACAAGAGGCGTTTCTTCTATTGGAAAGATCTTACTGATCACTTTATCAAAGGGCATTGCTTTTTCCTCCAGCATTTTAATTACCGGCTTAAATTCAAATAAAGCATTTCGGCTGCCGCAGATAGTTAATTCTTTTTTTACAAACAGGCTGGTATTAAAAAGGATTTCCTTTTTAGCATAGCCGATGTAAACCACCCGGCCTGCAAACGTTACCGCATCTATAGCCAGTGTATATGTTGATTCAGAACCGACAGCTTCAATGCACACATTTACACCTTCGCCATTGGTTATTTCTTTCAGTCGTTTTAATATACCTGGTTCATTAGCATTCAGGGTATGCTTTACACCAAATAGTTTTACCAGCTCCAGTTTTTTTTCATCAAGGTCAATTGCAATTACTGTAGCGCCTTTTTTTATAGAAGCTACTATTGCCCCGATACCTATCATGCCACAACCTATTACCAGCACAGTGTCTATTTCAGAAACTTGTCCCCGGTTGGCTGCGTGATAACCAACACTTAATGGCTCAACAAGCGAAAACTCCTGTGCAGTAAGCGTATCGCTTTTTAATAATTTATTATATGATATAGCAAAATATTCACTTAAAGCAGCATCCC
>CAXSEB010000081.1:0-4794 GCA_964235805.1 uncultured Chitinophagaceae bacterium
GACAAACGGGCAAATTCCCGGTTGAGTGTTGCGTTTAACCCGGCATCTAACACTGAAAAAACGATTTGTAAAGAAGTAAAGAATCCAATAAGCCCGTAAGATTCAACCCCGAGATACTTTACATACACGGGTATGCAGATGAGAAATACAACAGCAGTTAAAGAGTTACCTATAAGATTGGCTAAAATATTATTCTTTAACATCTAATTATTTCACTCTTTTGAGATACCCATCTGGCGCCACGCTTATCAATAGCTTGTTGTTAATAGACTTATCTATTTTAAAGTTTGAATTCTCTTGTATAAATGTATTTAAGGCGGTTAACGGATTATTTCCTTTTCCCCATGGCCTAAGATGGCCGGGCAGGTAATCATCTGGTAGATTTTCAACGATTGTATCATAAACAACAATGTATGAATTTAAAGAAACAAATGGTGAGTACATATTTAGTTCTGCTAATACATGTTTATGTGTATGATTAGAATCAAGGGTTACGAGAATCGTTTGTTTATTTTTTGTATGCTCCTCCACCTCGGCAACAATAGCCGGATCAATGGAAGATCCCTGGATCATTTTAATGCGTTTGAACATTGGATGTTGCTCAATTTCTTTCCGGTTATGTTCACGTATGTCAATATCGATTCCTAATACTTCTCCTTTTCCAATCAACTCTAATAACGATGCGTAGTAAATTAACGAACCTCCATGGGCAATACCGGTCTCAATAATAAGGTCTGGCTTTATATCCCAGATAATTTCCTGCATTGCCAACATATCCTGTGGATATTGTATGATAGGTCTTCCCATCCAGGAGAAATTATAAGAATATTGCGCTTTGTTTGATTCAATGTTAAATGCTTCAGCTGCGGATGATAATTTTTCGTTATTAGCATTGTCTTCAACACGTAATTTTCGCTGGTCAATAAACTCCTGAATTGGATTAGTCATTATCTGTTATTGTTTTTAGTTTTTTATTATCACCCCAAAAGTGCATCGGCTCGTAATCCGTATAAGGGTAATAGCCAAGGTTAAGTTTTATATGCTGTTGTTTTTGCTCTAAATATTTATCTACAAAGGCCTTAATTGTAACAGGTTTTCCACTGCTGCAATTAATAACACCTGTAACGTTGTTTTGTAAAGCAACCTTTACAATATTTTCAGCCACTGCCTCTATTGGTAAATAATCTCTTTGCTGCTCACCTCCACTCATATTAAACACAGCCTCTTTGTTTGCCAGTGCCTTATCTAACTGCGAAAGTAAGGAGTTAGGGCTTTGCCCCGCGCCATACATATAAAATAATCGGATCCATTTAAGTTTGAAAGTTATCTCACTCTGTAATTGCTCCAATTTTTTTCGAAGTGAATCTTTAGCTATGGCGTAGGCATTGGCTGGCGTTGTTTCCATATCTTCTGACAAACAACCTTCGTGCATACCATATTCCAGGCAAGTACCGGTTATGGTAATATCACTTAACCCGTTTTTTATAAGATTATTTAGAAATGAATAATGAACCGGCAAGTTTTCTTCAATATGAAAGGAAGCTTTATAGTTTGGCAAACCTTGCCACGCAAGATGAATGAGTGCATCCGGATTATCAAAATACCGGTAATAGTTAACGCTGTTTTTAAAATCTCTTAAGTTTAAAGGAACATATTTTACAAGCGGGAACCAGGAAACCGCTCTGGCTTTACTTTCGTTTGAAGATGTAGCGATAACTTTATAGTTGTTCGCTAATAATTCTTTTACAACATAATTGCCGACAAAACCGGTAGCTCCCGTCACCAATATTTTTTTCATTGCTATAAAATTTGTAACTCAGGAATAGGAATTACAAATTTTCCACCCCAATCTCTTATATATTTTAGTTGCTCTGTAATTTCTTCTTTCAGGTTCCAGGGAAGAATAATAACATAATCTGGTTGGTTGTCTTTTAAATATTGCTCGTTCATTACAGGTATGTGGCTTGCAGGCAAAAATTTATTTTGCTTATGTAGATTAGCATCAACCACAAATGTAACCAGATCGCTTTTTATACCGCAATAATTCAACAAGGTATTACCTTTTGCTGCGGCTCCATAAGCTGCCACTTGTTTTCCGGCTCTTTTTTGGTCAATTAAAAATTCGGATAAATTTAACTTTACTGTTAAGGCCTTCCGCTGAAAATTATCATAGTAGGTTAAGGTATTCAGTCCCTTATCTATTTCTTTCTTGAGAACCGTAGCAACATTTTCTGAAATTAATTTGCTTGTGTCTGCAATATGCTTTGCATAAATACGCAAAGATCCTCCATGTGTTGGCAGCTCATCAACATCAAATATTTCTAATTCTTGAGATTCGAAAATTTGTTTAACTGTATAAAGGGAGAGATAAGAAAAGTGTTCATGATAGATAGTATCAAACTGGTTATTATCCACTAGTTGCATAAGGTGTGGAAATTCCATTGTGATAACCCCATTCTCTTTTAGCATAATCTTCATACCTGAAACGAAATCCATAATATCAGGTACATGGGCCAATACATTATTACCCAGCAAAAGATCTGCCTTAACATTCCAGGTGTTGGCAAAACGCCCGGCAAGTTCTGAATTAAAGAATTCTACAACCGTTTTTATACCCTTATTAATAGCTACTTCTGCTGTGTTAGCGGTTGGCTCAATCCCCAAAACAGGAATATTTTTTTCCTTAAAGTACTGTAATAAATATCCATCATTGGAAGCGATCTCAACAACAAGTGATTCTTCATTGTAATTAAATCGCTTTACCATCTTTTCGCTATATGCTTTGGCGTGTTGCAGCCAGGTGGTACTATATGAAGAAAAATAAGCATAGTTACTATCAAAAATGGCATCAGATTTTTTGTATTCATCAACTTGTACCAAAAAACAATTATCACATACAAATACTTTTAAAGGATAAAATACTTCGGGCTCATTTAATTGCTCTTTTGAAAGAAAAGAATTAGATGCAGGTGAATTAACAAGATCTATCAATGTATGGGTTACCGGATTTTTGCAAAAGCGACAGTTCATATTTATATTCCTTTAAAATCTTTCTCTAAATAGGGATGATTCTGATCTCTCTCAGACATTGATGTTGCAGCAACCGGCCATTGAATTCCTAATATTCCATCGTTATATCTTAAACCACCTTCGGAGCCGGGTTTATACGTTGCTGTGTGATGATAAATAAGTTCGCAATTCTCCGTCAATGTTTGAAAGCCGTGTGCAAAGCCTTCAGGTATATACATCATCCTTTTATTTTCAGCAGAAAGTTCTGCCGCAAACCATTGTAAAAATGTTGCGGAATCCTTCCTAATGTCTACTATCACATCGTATATTTTACCAGCAATACACCTCACCAGCTTTATCTCGCTAAACGGCGGCAACTGGTAATGCATTCCTCTTATGAGGCCTGTTTGTTTGGTGAATGAGTGATTTATCTGAAGCCATTCTTTGTAATGCCCGATTTTTTTAAAATCTTCTTTGCAAAAGGTACGTGCAAACCAACCTCTTTCATCTGTAAAAGGTTCCAGGTCTATAGTGTAGCTTCCCTTTAAAGATGTTTCGTTGAATATCATCGTTGCTGATAATTATTAATTTGCTCCAAAGTGTACTCAAATTTGTTGTCATCAAATTGCTTGTACCAGTCTATTGTCCAGCGTATGGCTTCTTTACTATTAAGCTTTGGCATCCAGTTCAACTTTTCCTTTGCTTTACTTATATCCAATTGAAGCAAACCTGCCTCATGGAGCTGGGTTTCATCTGAAGTATCAATCCATGTTCCCTTGCCCCAGCATGATATTGCTATTTCTACCAATTGCTTTACCGGCAAGTGATCATCTTGTTCAGGACCGAAATTATATGCCCCTGAAAAATTTTTAGAATCATGATGCAATAGTGCGCCCAACATAAGATAGCCGCTTAATGGCTCTAACACATGTTGCCAGGGCCGTACAGCATTTTGATTTCTGACGCCGACAGGATCAGATGCTGAGAGGGAGCGAACAATATCGGGTATTATTCTATCCTTATTCCAATCTCCCCCGCCGATTACATTACCCGCCCTTACAGTTGCTATAGCCTTTTTATGTGAATTATATTTATCAATGTTGAAAAACGAATTACGGAACGAGCATGCAATCATTTCAGTACATGCTTTACTTGAACTATATGGATCATATCCGCCTAATACATCGGTTTCTTTATAATGATAAGTGGTTTCTTTGTTTTGGTAAACTTTATCTGTAGTAACTACAATTACTGTGCATTTGTTTTCTAAACTTGTAATGCTTTCGAGCAAGTTTGCAGTACCGGTAGCATTTATTTCGAAAGTTTCAGCAGGTATTTCGTATGATCTTCTTACCAATGGTTGCGCCGCAAAATGAAAAATAAAATCTGGCTTAAATTTTAATATTTCTGTTTCAAGCCTTTGTTTATCCCTGATATCAGCGATAACATTTTCAAATTTTAAATGCGGAGACACTACATTAAACAAACTGTCGGCATCAGCCATTAATGCATAACCTTTTATTTTAGCACCCAATAAATGCAACCATGTAATAAACCATGACCCTTTAAAACCAGTATGCCCGGTAACAAAAATTTTTTTGCCTTGGTAATACTGGTATATATTATTAAGTGTGACCTGATCTTCCATTATAAATTCAATTTGAGATCCGTTAATTCAGGCTTTACCAAATTTTCCATTTAGCCTGGTTTAGCTCCCAAAGTTCTTCTAATTCAATTTTATCACGCATCGCATCCATACACTTCCAAAAGCCATTGTGCTTATAG